>SKOF01000562.1 GCA_007120155.1 Thioalkalivibrio sp.
TATTCCTATTTGCAATTAATTTCAATTGCTAAAAAAACAAAAGGCGGCCCATAAAAATGGCCGCCCTTTATGGGTTGGTTAGGTACTCCCCTAACTATGTCGGCCTACAAATAGAACTGATCGGTCGAGTCGTTCGGGTGGAATACCATCGGTAACAACACGGCAGGTGATACGTGTACGTGCGCCTTTGGGGACCCCTCGGACCAGTCCCATGACCGCCATACCTTCTCTTGCCGTACTGATTACCTCACCTACCCCTTCCACTAAGAATTCATAACTTACTATGTTTTCGCCTGCGGGAATCCGGTCATCCCAATGCCATGTATATCGTACATCACTATCAGGGTCTATATCAAGAGACAGGCCGGGTCTCCATCGAATGGACGATTGACTTCTTGCACTCATCGGGTATTCCTCGGCTTGTTAGGTATTTCCATATGCGTAATCGCTCTAGGTACGCGTACACTGGTTACTTCTGACGCTACGAGTATCCCAGTGATCTCTCGTGGCACCATTATATTAGTGACCTCAGGCGGAATGTAAATGCGCCGCCTTGGGTGTGCTGGAATAAACAGGTACGGAACATCAAAGAGCCCTTCGAACCGGTCGGCTTTCTCTTCCTGCGCCGCCAGATAACCTTGGAGGGCGATGTACCCCGCAGCCTGTAGTGTATCGTCGGTAGATTCTGCCGCCGCGACCGTTAGCCTGACCTCTACAGTACCAGAGATGGCCGCCGAATCGTATCCCTGCTCTTGTGCTGCAAGCGTGGCACCAATTTGGACAAGCTCGCCAGTGCCAGAGAAGGAATCGTCGCCCACCTCCTGAGATTGCACCGACCCGGATACCGACACCGTAGCGGCAACAACCGCAAGGTCGTCACCCTGCTCTTGCGCCTGAAGCTCGCTGAGTACGGTAACGAAGCCCGAGCCCGCCGCCAGATCTTGGCCCGACTCTTGCGCATCCAGAGAGGCTACTCGGCCTTCGTACTCGACCACTCCGATTGCAGAGAAACTGTCCTGACCTTCTTCTTGGGCCGCAAGATTGAAATCAATTGCAATTTCGCCAGAACCGGCAAAGAAGTCGGCCCCGACTTCCGTGACCGTGACCGTCACACTGACCGTTACGGCTCCTTCAGCGGTAAGCGTATCGAATCCGGCTTCCGCCGTGTGCATGGAGCCCGCAATGCCTACGTAGTCCACCAGCCCGATGATCTCGGCCTGATCGGCTCCCTGCTCCTGCACGGCCAAGTCGCCAACGATGGCAACCGAGCCGCTGGCGTTGAGTAGATCCTGCGTGGCTTCCTGAACAGCAAGGCTAGCGGAAACCTCTACGGTGCCGCTGGCGGATGCAAGGTCGTTGCCTTCCTCAACAGCGGCGAGCGCCGCTCCAGTGGCCAAGGAAGAGGTGAAGGCCGCAGTGTCCTGCCCTTCTTCGACGGCGGCCATCTGGCCAGAGACCTGTGCCTGCGCGATTCCGGAGAGAACATCCAGTCCTTGCTCGGTTACCGCAAACTCGACAGAGATCGCAACGGTACCTGCGGCGGCCAGCGCATCGAGCCTCTGCTCCTGTGCAGCTAAAGTCCCAGTAGCAGCCGTCTCAGTTGACCCGGCAAACTGGTCTTCACCCTCCTCGGTGGCGGCTAAGGCGGCCTCTACAAGCACCTGACCCGCAGTAATGGAGAGGTCCTGCCCAGAGCCTTGGGTATCAAGAACCGCAGTAGTAGCTACCGCTCCGGTAGCGGCGAATGCGTCTGTTCCTTCTTCCTGTGCAACGAGCGCACTGGTTACTTCAAGGTCAGCGGCTCCCGCGAAGACATCCTCGCCTACTTCCTGTACTACTGCGGTGCCCTGTACTGCAACCTCACCGACTACGAGCGCTGCGTCTTGTGTGCTTTCCTGCGCCGCTACATCCCCGGAAACCAGCACCGAGCCGGTGGCCGCCGCGAGGTCAGCGCCCTCTTCTTGTGCTGATAGTGTAGCGCTGGCTTGTAGCTGCGCTTGGCCTTGCAGAAGGTCTTGACCTTCTTCCTGCGCCTGTAGAACCCCAGCATTAGCAACGGTACCAGAGGCGACAAAGGTGTCTTGCGTCTGCTCAACCGCGTCTAGGCTTCCGGAGGCGGTTACAGTGCCTTCCGCCTGCGCCGTATCCTGCCCTTGTTCTTGGGTAATCAGGAAGACAAGTGTCTGGACATCAGTCGATCCGCTGAAGGTGTCCTGACCCTCTTCTTGCGCCGCGATGGGCTGCGCCTGAATCGCCACCTGACCCGAGAGGGTGGCTACGTCTTGAGTGCTCTCCTGAGCCTCGATAGACCCGCTTATTGAGACGGTTCCTGTCGCCTCCAGCGTGTCTTGGCCTTCCTCCTGCGCCTGTACCTGTACCCCGGCGGTTGCGTAGGCTACGCCCGCAAAAGTGTCCTGTCCGGCTTCCTGCGCGGCTAGGGCCGCATCGACGCCTACGGTGCCCGAAGCGGCAAGCTGATCATCGTTCGCTTCATGTGCAACTAGCTGTGCGTCAACGGCGACCGCCGCCTCTGCGCTGAACGTGTCTGCACCTTCCTCCTGCGCGGCCAGACTGGCGGCAGCCACGACTGCGCCGGACGCCTCTAGAGTATCGCTACCGACTTCCTGAACAGCTAGTTGTGCCTGCGCGACTAGCTCTGATGTACCAGTAAAGGTATCTTGCCCGACCTCTTGTGTAGCAAGTACGCCCGAGACCCCGATGGCACCTGTCGCGGCCAGCGTGTCGGCACCCTGCTCCTGTGTGGCAAACGTGGCAGTGACGGCGTTCTGCGCGGACCCTACAAAAACATCCTGCTCGTCTTCCTGCGCAGCTAGCTGGGCCGTTGCAATCAATTGCAACAAAGCGCTGAGTACGTCCTGCCCTTCCTCAGTTACCTCAAGGGTCGCGGAAATCTGGGCTGCCGCGCTTGCAGCAAGAACATCTGCGCCCTCTTCTTGCGCAGCCAAACTTCCTTGCAGAGCGACTTGACCCGCCGCCGCAAACACATCCTGTGTAGACTCTTGGGCATCGAGCGAACCGGAGACGGGAACAGCGCCTGCGCCAGCAAATTCATCCGAACCCTGTTCATAACCAAGGAAGAAGATCAGTGTCTGAACTTCTTTGATGCCCTGAAAAATATCTTCGCCGGTCTCTTGGGCCGCCATGGAGCCGAGGCGGGCAGGCAAGGCGGTCCCCGAGAAGACATCTTGTCCCTGTTCCTGTGCCTGCAAGTTGCCAGAGACCGCTACATTGCCTTCAGAGGAAAGCTGATCCTGACCCTGCTCCTGCGTGCTGAGCGTGGCCGAGACCGCCGCTTCAGCTTGGCCAGAGAAGGTATCTTGATTCGCTTCCTGTGCCGCAAGCTCACCGCTGATAGAGAGGGTGGCACTGGCACTAAACGTGTCTTCTCCCACCTCTTGCGCGGCAAACGCGCCGTAAACCGCTACCGATCCAGAGGCGGACAGGGTGTCTTGGTTTTCTTCCTGTGCGGCAACTTCACCTGTGATCGCAGCTTGCGCGGAGCCTGCGAATTGGTCTTGCCCCTCTTCCTGCGCTGCCAAATCGCAATCGATTGCAACCGAGGCGGTGCCAGCGAACGTGTCAAGAGTACCCTCCTGTACGTTGAGTGATCCGGAGACCGCAACGGCACCGGTCGCGGCCATGGAATCCTGCGTGCTCTCTTGGGCCGCTAGGCTTCCAGAGATAGCGAGAGACACGGTACCAGAGAAGGCGTCAAAGCCCTGTTCCTGCGCCGCCATGCCCCCGGAGACAGCAACTGTGCCCGAGGCTGAGAGAGAATCCTGTTCTGTCTCCTGTGCGCTAAGATTGGCAGTCACAACCGCATTGGCTGCGCCAGCAAAAGTATCGTCACCCTGCTCCTGAACCTGCATCTCGGCCAGACGGGCGGGAACCGCCGTGCCTGTGAAAAGGTCCTGCCCAACTTCCTGAACTGCCAAGTCGCCCGAGACAGCGACACTGCCTTCGGCGGCTAGCTGATCAAGACCTTGTTCCTGAGCCTCAAGAGTTGCAGCCGCCTGAAGCTGGGCCTCGGCAGAGAAAGCATCCTGTCCCTGTTCCTGCGCGGACAAACTGCCTTGTATGGCGACTTGGGCTGCCGCCTCAAGCACATCCTGCGTGGACTCCTGCGCTTCCAGCGACCCGGAGACTGCAACGGTTCCAGAGGCGGCAAATTCATCCAGACCTTCTTCATAGCCAATGAAGAAGACCAGCGTTTGGACTTCCTTAGTGCCCTCAAAGATGTCATCACCGGTTTCTTGGACTGCCGCCGATCCTTGAATCGCGACTTGCCCAGAGGCGGCCAAAACATCCTGAGTCGATTCCTGCGCGTCCAATTCCCCGGAGACGGCAACCGCACCGGCTCCCGAGAAGCTGTCTTGCCCGAGTTCTTGTGATTGCAGTTCAGCGGTGACAACAACTTGGCCGCTGCCGCCGAGAGTATCAAAACCCTGTTCTTGGGCGGCAAACTCCGCCTGTATGACTATCTCAGTCGAGCCTGTGAAATTATCTTGCCCAACTTCTTGCGCAGCAAGCTCACCCGTGACTGCGCTTTGTGCGGCCCCGGTGAAGGTATCTAGCTCCTGTTCCTGTGCCTCCAGCGTAGCCGTGACAACGACTTGGCCTGCGCCCGTGAGCGTGTCAGCGGCCTGCTCCTGCGTCTCAAGCTGCGCAGAAACGGCTACCTGCCCCGAAGCTGCGAGGGTGTCTGCACCTTGCTCTTGGGTTTCCAGTGTTGCGGTGACAGCGGAAGTCGCTGCGCCTGCAAACGTGTCTTGACCTTGCTCTTGCGCCTCTAGGGTAGCGGTGACAATAGCGACAGCGGTACCACTGAAAGCGTCTGCGCCCTCTTCTTGAACGGCAAGGCTTCCAGAGATTTCATCGACTTCGACTTCACCTGTCGCGCTGAAGACATCCAACCCTTCTTCCTGCGCGTCTAGCTCAAGCCCATTTGCCGTCCATGCGGATTCCCATTCCGACCATTCACCTTCGATTCCGCCGATGACTTGCTGCACGCGGAACTCGTACCGCGTGCCGGGGAGAAGATCGAACGCTTCGTAATACAGGTTGGGGACATCGAAAGCGGAACCCGCTAGCTCTGTCTCGCCGTAGATACGCCACTCGATGTTATAGAAGGCGGCAGCTTCGATGATCTCGCCAGCAAAGACATCCTGCCCTTGCTCTTGGGATTCCAGAACACCCAACCGTGCCGGTAGCGCAAGCCCATCGAAGGAATCCTGCCCCTGCTCCTGCGCAGATAGCTCAGCAATCCGCCCAAGTTCTCCCGAAACAGATAGTTGATCCGCACCTTGTTCTTGAGCAGCGAGACTGCCTGTTGCAATGAGTCGCAAAGACGCGGAAAGCGTGTCTGCGCCCTGTTCTTGGGTATCCAGCGAAACGGCTACTGGGGCAGGGCCGAGTTCGCCGGTTGCCGATAGCACATCTTGCCCTTGTTCCTGCGCGGCCATTGAGGCTTGGCGAGCAAGAAGTCCTGCGGCAGCAAAGAGGTCTTGTCCTTGCTCCTGAGCGGCTAGTGTTGCGGATATGGGCGCGGGGCCAAGCTCCCCCGTGGCAGAAAGCGCGTCATCGCCTTGTTCTTGAGAATCCAGCGATCCCGTAACAATCAGGGCGGCAGACCCCGAGAAAGAATCCTGTCCCTGTTCTTGGGCGGCAAGATCGCCTGTAACTACTACAGCCGCTTCTGAGGGCGCGTCTACATACGAGTTCTGGACGTTAACCGATAAATCTGCGCCGCCGTGACCACCAGTACGGCGCATTTCCACTGACAGTTGGATTTGATCGCCTGTGTTCCAACTGTCCGCAAGGGTTAAGGTTGCGGTTTGAGTTCCGGTGGCCGACCACGTAGAACTATAGGCGCTAGATTCCTGTACTGTACCCGAGCTATTCAGCCGTTGAACACGAAAGCGGTATTCATTACTGGACGTAAGTGCAGTTACAACAAGTTGAATTGGAAAACTTGTGCTGCCACCAATATCTCCATCCATGTTGGAGACAGGCATACGCCAAGCAATGACTTGAATAAACGTCGTTTGGCTGCCGCCCGTAGTAGCAGAAGTCAGTGTTGCAGAAGCATTCTGGGTAGTGCTCAGGTCGTAGGTAGACCCGCCTGTGCCAGAGTTGTTCTGCGTATTACGGCAATAAAGGCGTTCAGTGCTCATAGGATGCCATACTCCCGCGCAAGATCATCAGGGAGCATGATACCATCTAGGATTTCCGCTTCCGGGGGCGGCAAAACATCCCCAATATCGTCCCACCAACCGTCCCCCGTGACTCGGTATGCGGCGGCGGCTCTACTTCCTTCCGGGTACTGATCGGTGCTGTTGAAGACACCTATTGTATCCCTGTGTCTCCAATAATGGTCGAACCCTGACAAGCGAATGCGCGAAACGGGAGTAGCCGCGTCAATGTAAACGACGCCACCGTTCCAAAGCACAGGGGACCATTCAAAGTTCATACAGGCTCGTCCCATTCAAAGCGAAGAGAGGTTCGGGTTGCGGCGGTGACCCGTAAGTTAAACGGCACCCCAACAGTGATCTCCTTCATTGTACCCGAGAACGTGTCCTGACCTTCCTCTTGTGCCTCTAGAGCGGCAGCAACGGCGACCGCCCCAGCGGCGGCGAGAACATCATACAGTTCTTCTTGAGTGCTGAGAACGGCGGTGACCGTTACCGTTACTGTGACAGTGGGCGTATCCTGAGTCGTTTCTTGGGCGGCCATATTGCAACTGATTGCAACTTGACCGGAGACGGAAGCAGTATCTGCCCCCGCTTCTTGGACCGCCATCGTGCCATCTATGGGGGCGGCCCCAAGCTCACCCGTACCGGCGAAAACATCCGCGCCTTGCTCTTGTACTTCCAGATACTGGTACTGACTGACTCCGAAAAAGATATCCAGCCCTACTTCTTGGACATCCATCCATGATGTTGGGGTAGTGACAAGCCCCGGTGGTGCCCAATCAGAAAAGAAGTTTTCACTTAGGTAAGCGCGGACTTTCCAGCCGTAGTTTTTAGCAGGTTCAAGTCCTGTTAGTTTTGTGTTCTTATCAAGAATATCCGTTATCGTAGTAACGGTTTCCGGCGTGTCCTCATCCCAGTATTCAACTTGATAGGTCTGCGGGACAA
>SKOF01000089.1 GCA_007120155.1 Thioalkalivibrio sp.
AGGGCGCCCTGGAGGGGGACAACCCGGTCACCCTGAGGATCTACCCGCAGGACTGCGGCCCGGTGACCGAGAACCGGGCCAGGACCCTGACCGTCGACGTGACTGGCCGGGTCAATGTGAATCGAACGAACTGCTCATGATGATGATGACCCCTCCCATTCATTCGGTTTGCGGCACTGGCCGGGCGCAATGCGGCTTCACGCTTCTTGAAGTCCTCATCGCCCTGCTGGTGCTGTCCATCGGGCTGCTGGGCCTTGCCGCCCTGCAGGTGGCGGGCCTGAAGAGCAGCCACAATGCCTACCTCAGTTCCCAGGCGACCCTGATGGCATACGACATGGCGGACCGCATCCGCGCGGCGGACCGGCTGGATGCCGGCCTGGGCAACTATCTCTACGACGGCAACATGGCCGGCTTCGGCTGCGACAGCCTGAACCAGGACGTCGCCCTGGGGACCGCGGACCGGGACAACTGGCTGAATTCCGTCGCCTGCTACCTGCCCTCCGGGCTGGGCCGGGTGATACAGGAGGCCGGTGGTGACTACGTGGTGACGGTGGAATGGACCGACTCCCAAGCGGCGGAACAGGGAGAGACCGAATGGATCTATCAGCTGAGGGTGCGCCTGTGAGCGCGCCGGTGCCCATGGACCGCGCCCGCCGCCAGCAGGGTCTGTCCCTGGTGGAGCTGATGGTGGCCCTGCTCATCGGGCTGATCCTGCTCGCCGGCGTCTTCCAGATCTACCTCAGCGGCCGGCAGAGCGCGCATGCACAGGAGGACCTCGCCCGCATGCAGGAGAACGGCCGGTACGCCATGGATCTGATCACCCGGGATCTGCGCCGGGCCGGCTATTGGGGGGGCAATGCGGATGTCGGACAGATTACGGGTAACCCCGGTCCGGAGCCGGCCGATGGCACCTGCAGCAACAATAACGACCGGTGGGGGCGCATGGTGGAGCGGCGGGTGTTCGGTGTGAACGACGATAACGCAGGTTATACTGCCTGTGCCACGAATTATCAGCACGGTGATATCCTCACCATCCGCTACGCGTCGTTCGACCCGGTCGACGAGACTGCCCTCGACGCAAGCCGTCTCTATCTGCGCTCGAGCCTGTTCAGCGGCCGCATCATGCGAGGAAGCAACCCCGGCGAGAACGTGATCGCGCCGTTCGCCGCCGATGTGCCCGTGGTGCGGGAACTGCAGGCCAACGCCTACTACGTGGGCACGGGGCAGCCCAGGTGCTCCAGAACAGGCGAAGACGTCCCCGTGTTGCGGCGTGTGATTCTGAACCCCGATGGAAACCCGGAGCATGAGGAAGTGGTGCCGGGCGTGGAGCATCTGCAGATCCGTTACCTGGTGGCCGACAGTGACACGTATGTGGACGCAAACACCGTCACGCTCAACGACGACTGGGCGGATGTGTCCGCCGTGCGTGTCTGGCTGCTGATGCGCTCGGAATGTCCCGAGCCGGGGCTGAACAACGCTACCACCTATGTCATGGGCGACATCGAGTATCCGGATGCGCCGGATGACTTCCGGCGCCAGCTGTATGTCGCCACCGTGATGCTGCGGAACTGGACCAACTGATGAGGCCCGCGCCCATGCCCATGGATTCGTACCACGGCACGCCATGCACGCAGCGGGGCACGGCCCTGGTGGTCAGCCTGGTGCTTCTGCTCGTGATGACGCTCATAGGCATCAGCGCCATGAACTCGTCCGTCATGCAGGGGCTCATGTCCACCAGCTACCAGAGCCAAGCAACGACGCTATCGGGCGCCGAGGTCGTGCTGAGGGAAGCGGAGCTGGATGTGGAAGCACTGGTGCTGGGACAGAAGGTGGTCAACTACTACGACCTGACCCTGGACGGGGGGGATGATCCATTCCCCGTGGAAGGCGTCACCTGGCCCGCCGGCGCGGAGCTTCTCACGGTCCTGGTCGACGAGGCAGGCAAGGACGAGATCTCCGGCCAGTTCGTGATCGAGTACCTGGGCCAGTACGAGGTGCCGGGTGAATCCGCAAAAGAAACGGGCGAAAGACTCCCCGGAAGTCACGTCAGTGTATTCCGCATCAGCGCACGCGGCACGGGCGATCGTGGGGCCCGGCGGCAGGTACAATCCATTTTCGTGACCCTGGATGCTCCGCCAGGTGCAGGCAATTGAGGTGACCAAAATGAATACGAAGAGCCAGCATGACGGACTGATTTACGCCTCAGCAGTGCTTTTGGGTTTGATCATCGCTGTACCGTCAAGCGCAAACGTCACTGTCGAGCCGAGCAGTCAGCCAACCGCAACCCTGGCCCCTTATGTGCTGAAGGATGCCAACTTGGAAGCAGGGCCGACCCGGGCCTACCGCCCGTGGTTTGAGAGCGGCGCCTGGATGGGTGATCTGATCGAGTACACGATCAGCGCTGATGGGCAGCGCACAACCGATGTTCCGGTTGGTGTCTACCCTGCAAGGGAGGGAGAGGAAAACTGGAGCGCGCGTTCCATGTTCCCTGAGCGCGATCGAGACGCGGATTTGGCGCTTGAGAGTTGGGCGCACAGGGATTACTGGAAAGACCGAGTTCTTTTTACCGCATCGGAGGAAGGTGAGAGGATTGAGTTTTGGTGGGATAGGCTGTCCGATGATCAGAAGGAGCGTATCGACTCGATAACGTTCAACAGCGAAGACACCAACCAGGATGACCCGGAAGCAAGCGATTTGCTGAACTTCATCCGTGGTGACCGCAGCCAGGAGCGCGATCAAGAGGGTGGACGGTTCCGCTTGCGCTACAGCCTGATGGCTGCCGTTATTAACTCCCGGCCGACCTACCTGCCCACGGATGGCGGTGGGCTCGTTTTGGTTGGCGCGAATGGCGGAATACTGCACGCGTTTGACGCAAACACTGGAGAGGAGCAGTTTGGCTACATACCGTCAATGCTTTTCGGCAAGCTGGATCGGTTAACCTACGTCCCTTATCGCCATACCTATTACGTCGATGGTGAACTTCGTGGCCGAAGCCTCCCAGATGGCAACGGCACGAAACATATAGTCACCGGCGGGCTCGGCGCTGGCGGTAAGGGCATATTTGCTCTTGACGTCACCGACCCCACCAATCCCGACATCGTTTTCGAGATATCGGAAACCGACGCTGATATTGGACATGTGCATGGCAGACCTAGCATAGCGCGGCTACCGAATGGGAATTGGTATGTTGTTACTGGGAACGGGTATCTGAGTGGAAGTGAGACTGCCAAGCTGTATCTGATCCCCCTCAATGGCGGGGCTCCGAGCACGATCCTGACAAACGTGGCCACAGGAAATGGCCTTTCAGCGCCGGCACTCGTGGATAACACCGGGAATGGCCGTGTCGATTATGCTTACGCTGGAGATCTTCGCGGAAATCTTTGGCGGTTTAGCTTTGCGAATGGAACTGCTACCAGGCTGTTTTCAGATCCCGCCGGCAATCCGATTACCGTTGAGCCGGATATCGCGCGTCATCCAACCGGCGCAGGTGTGATGGTCTACTTCGGAACCGGCAGCCTGCTGAGCTCCAGCGACCTGGCTAATACGGCGGAACAGGCGGTTTATGGGATCTGGGACCGATTCGGCAGCACAGGATTTCCCATCAGTGCCGACCGATTGATAACCCAGGAACTGGTCACTTTGAACAACACCTGGGAGGGTCAGCAGCGCACTGTCCGCCTGATCCAGGAAGATGAGATCCCGGAATGGGGCGGCAACACTCCCGATCTCGGTTGGCGCGTCGCGCTTCCCGACTCCGGCGAGCGACTGATCGGCTCGCCCCAGATACGTGGGGGGCGTCTGCAGTTCGTATCCTTGAATCCATCCCAGCGCGATGAAGACGGTTCGCCATATAACGAAAGCTGGATGATCCAGCTCGAGATCGCCAGCGGGGGCAGCCCTCAGCGCGCGCTCTTTGATCTCAATCGCGACGAAGTATTGAGCGAAGAGGACGGGCTCGATGTAGATGATGAGATCCGCTTCCCGGTGGGGCTGCGCCTCGGCCCCGGCAATATCTCCCAACCCGCGTTTGCACGGGTAATACAGGACATCGACGCTGTGTTCATCAATGGTTTGCTGTTGCCCGGACCAGAGGAACTGGGCCAGGCGCACCTGGTGTTCGGGGGTGACATCAACGTCACGACTGACAGCCCCCTGGGCCCGAAAGTCAACCCGCACGATACCGACCCCGACTACCCGGATGATGGCCGCAAGACGGAGACTGATCCACATGCGCGCGGGCCCATGAATCAATACCTGGTGCAGGATGGGCTAGGAGATCGCCTTGACGGCCATCACTTCGCCTATGACAAGGTTCATGGCGTGAACTACGTGGATTACTTCGATCTTGAGCCTCGGCGTGGGGAGTTCAGTCTCATGCCGTCACTGGCACCCTACCGGGTGCTTCCCGAACTCAACCGGGTCACCGAGGTGAACGGGCTTGATGATGACCAGAAGTTTATCGTGGTACTGGCGAACGCGGATTTGTCCAAGGGAGCCGAACTGCAGATCGGTTGTCGCACGTGGCCCGTATACGAGTATCAGGAGATGATCACTCGACAGCTTCTAGATGGCCGAGAGCCGGAGGGGCTGCGAGATGAACGTCATGGCGGAGGGTTGATTTTCAGCTTGAATGAAATCCTGAATGACTCGGGGCACGCGTGTACGCAAGGCCGCGAACCGACGCTACGCATTTCCATGACAGATCGTGTTGGCAAGGATGGCGTCCTGCAGGGAACGCTGCCCGGCTGCGTCAACAATTCACATCACGTCAATGGCGATCTCAAATCCAATAACACCCACCCCCACATTACCTCCAACAATGAGGGTCGTGGTTATCGTTGGCGCAACGCGGCGCTGACCATGCAATTGCTTGCCGTCGGCGACGGCGGCGCGCAGCAGTACGAACTCCAGATGGACGATCTGCCGACTGCTCGCGGGGGCGGCGATGTGGGGAACGGTGGCATATTTGCTAGGGCCTTCAGCGTTCAGGGAAATAGTATTTCGCCGGTAACAGACCACAGCGGCCTGCTCTATGAGTCCAGCATCTTCTGGAACTGGGGCGATATGCAGATCTTTCAGCAGGGCGGTCAAGGCATAAAATGCTATGGGGGCCAGGCGTACAACTCTCTGCTTGTCCAGGAAACCGGGGGGCTGAATCCGGGTCAGTATGATGGTTTGGTCAGGGATCTTCGCGCTGACGTCGAACTGCAGAATCAGTACGCTGGACTCCTGAGCGACCTGGCAAATGCTGCGGCGGACGGAGACGAGGAGGCTGTGGAACGGGCGCTCCGCGCATTGGCCGAACTTTTCGAGTTGAACCCGAAGGTTGGTGACTGGGGCCGTCACGGTGATCTCGATCTGCTCGATTACCATCGCATGCGCAGCTACGCCCATGAGGAAAAATTCAACCTTGATCTGCTCGACATTGATAAGGGGCTATTCGATGGGTCGCACGAAGTAGATCTGGAAGTCGACGGCACACCTGCAAACGTCACTGACATCGAACTGGATCTATTCCCTGCAGCGGGCCCCAACTTCCGTCCCGGTCGGCGTTCATGGATCGATATCACTCCCTCCGGTCCGTAAGGTGGCGGCGTGATTCCGGGCCGGTCAGTCAATCGGACATGAACAGGCGAGCCGCCTGGAGTGGAAGGAAACCATGCAAATGGACAGGAACAAGGGTTTTACACTGATCGAAGTGATGATCGTCGTGGTGATCGTCGCCATCCTGGGGACGATCGCCTACGGTGCCTACACGCGCCACATCCAGGAAAGCCGGGTGGCCACCGTGCAGGGGGATCTGATGGAGCTGGCCCAGTGGGTGGAGCGGCGGTATTCACTGAACAATTCCTACGCCGGCATCACCACCGCGAATCTGCCCTTCTCCATCTCCCCGCGGAATCCGAACTCCACCACCGCGTACAACATCGCTCTGGGCAACGTGAGTGCCACCACGTTCACCCTGACCGCCACCCCCACGGCCGTGCAGGCGGCCCATCCATGCGGCACCCTGACACTCGACCAGGCCGGGCAGCGCACGGCTGCACAGAACGATTGCTGGCGTTGACCCGGATCAAGGGGTCAGAGTCGTTGATGCACCCGAGTCGACTGAATTGCTGGTAACCGGACGTCGTTGGGATCGGGTTCGGACGATTGGAAAGCTGATTGCCCACCGGCCCATTTTTTTGAGTTAAGGAGAAAGGAGTCGTCCATGGCACGGATGCCACGGATCGTGATCCCGGGTCAGCCGTTACATATCATCCAGCGTGGCAATAATCGTGCGGATGTCTTCTTTGAGCGCCGCGATTATCCGCGTTACCTGAACGACCTGCGTGATGCTGCCGAGCGCCATGGCTGCGCCATTCATGCCTACGTGCTGATGACCAACCACGTGCACTTGCTTCTGACCCCCGATGATGAGCAGGGGCCTGCGCGCATGATGCAGGCCGTTGGCAGGCGCTACGTCCGCTATGTGAATGCGCGTCACGGTCGAACGGGTACGTTATGGGAAGGGCGCTATAAGTCGGTGGTGGTGGATTCCGAGAACTACCTGCTGGTATGCAGCCGCTATATCGAACTCAATCCGGTGCGCGCCGGGATGGTGGCGCACCCCGGTGAGTACCTCTGGTCGAGTTACAGGTGCAATGCCCGAGGCCTCGCAGACAACCTGATTACGCCACATCCCATCTATCGTGCATTGGGGCCGACCGTTGCGGAGCGGGAGGCGGCCTACAGGGCATTGTTCGACGGCCACCTTGAATCTCGAACTCTGCGAGAAATCCGGGACGCGACACATGCCGGAACGATTCTGGGTGGCAAGCGCTTTCGGAAGGAGGTCGAAGCGGTACTGCGCCGACCGGTGACACGACTGAACCATGGGGGTGACCGGCGCAGCAAGGCGTATCGCCAGCGTAACAAATCAAGGGGTCAGAGTTGTTGAAACCAACTTCAACAACTCTGACCCCTTGATTTCGGGAGAAGGTCATGAACAGGATGTCACGCATCGCGGTACTCATTCTGCTGGTCGCCGCCGGCACGGCTGCGGCCTCCAGCCTGCGTTTTGACGGGGTGCTGATCCGCGAGGGCAGCCCCGCCTACCTGCTGCTGGAACATCTGGGGGAACCCCTGTATCGCAGCCGGGAGGA
>SKOF01000045.1 GCA_007120155.1 Thioalkalivibrio sp.
CCGAGCCGCTGGCGCATGCCCTTGGAATAGGTTCGCACCCGACGCTGCACCGCGTGGCCCAGCCCCACCTCTTCCAGCAACTCGTCGGCACGCCGCACAGGCACGCGCTTCAGCCGGGCGAAGTAGTGCAACACCTCGCGGCCAGAGAGCTGCTCGTAGAAGCTGACGTTCTCCGGCAGGTAGCCCAGCTGCAGGCGCAGGTTGCGGGCCTGGTGGCCGCGCGGATCCTCGCCGAGCACGCTCACCCGACCTGCGGTGGGCGCCAGGATGCCCAGCACCAGCTTCATCATGGTGGACTTGCCGGCGCCGTTGTGCCCCAGCAGGCCCAGCACCTCGCCGGCCTCCACCGTGAGGCTCAGCCCCTTGAGGGCGTGCACCGCGCCGAAGCGGCGCTCGACCTGTTCCAGACATACGATGGGGCTCATCCCACGTCCTCCAGCGAACGGGTCGGGCGCATCAGCGGGGCACTGTCCTTCACGCCCGGCGGGCGCAGGACGGGAAAGGTACGCTGCACCCAGCGCAGGAGCTGTATGGCGGGGCTGTTCATCAGTACACGCGCCATGGGGTACTTCCAGAGCAACCGGTCCACCGAGTCGTTGGGTTCGTGGGGCACGTCGCCGATACCGTCGCCGCTCAGGTCCCATCCCACATAGTCGCTCCAGTAATTGCCGCGGCCCTCCACGGACCATTCCTGCTGGCGCGTAGCCACGTACATGACCTGGCTGCGGTTGTTGACCAGCGCATTGTCGTGGATCCGGTTGCCCTCCGATCCGGCGGTCAGGTGGATGCCGATATCGGTGCCCGCCATGAGATTGTCGCGGATGACGTTGTGCTGGGAATTGTAGACGAACAACGCCTTGCCCTCGGCCCCCGCGATGGTCCGCCCGCCGGTGCCCGGTGTGGTGCCATGGCGAATGCCGATCGCCGTGTTGCCCTCGATGGTGGAGTAGGTGATGTCGTTGAGCAAGAAACCGTAGTTTTCGTCGCCCATCGCCTGGTTCCCCACCACTGTGAGATTCCGGGAGGCCATCAGGGCGAAGCCCGCCCTGTTGTCCCGGGTGCGGTTGCCCATCACCTCGTTGTGATGCGAGAACATGTAATGGATGCCGTAGCGCTGGTCATGCAGGGTGTTGCCCAGCAGCCGATTGTGGTCGCTCACGTCAATGTAGATGCCGTCGCGGGCCTCCCAGACGACATTCCCCGCGACGATGGCGTGGTTGACGTTGAACAGGTGGATGCCGTTTCCGCGATCCTGGGAGCGCAGAGTCGTGTCGCCGCTGATGCGATTGTCCGCCACGACCGCGTGGGGTGTTCCGTCCAGCCAGATGCCGAAGCCGCGGGCGTGGATGCGGTTGCCGATCAGACGAACGCGCTCGGCCTGTTTTTCCACGAAGATGGCGGCGTCCATCGCGGTGAGATCGGCGCCGCCGTTGCGCAGGGTCAGGCCCTGTATCACCACGTCCGGGGCCGCTACCACCAGTACGCGGCCCTTTCCGTCGCCGTCGAGTACGGCGTCGGCCTCGGCCGTGAGTCTCATGGGGGTTTCGACGCGCACACCGCCCGGGTGGGACCCGGATTCGAGGTGCAGCCAGGCACCCGGCCGCGCGTCTGCAAGCGCCGTGGCAAGCTGGCCCGGGGCGATGCGCAATGGGGTGTCAACGGCATGTGCACTGCCGGTCCAGAACAGGGCCAGCAAGGCGAGTATTCGGATAGTTCTCATGGGGATGGGCGCGGAGGCGGCGTACTCGCACCGCCCCCGCGCCACGCCCTCCGTTACAGGGTGATCAAGCCTCGACAATCATGCGACCGGCCATCTCCATGTGCAAGGCATGGCAGAACCAGCTGCAGTAGTACCAGTACACCCCGGCCTTGTCGGCCGTGAAGGTGACCGAGGCGGTCTGCTGCGGGCTGATCTCCATGCTCACCCCATGGTCCATGACGACAAAGCCATGGGAGAGATCTTCGATCTGATCGAGGTTGGTCACCACCACGGTCACCTCGTCGCCTTTCTTGACGCGGAACTGCTCCATGCCGAAAGAGGGGGCGACCGCGGTCATGTAGACCCGCACCTTGTTGCCGTCGCGGATGACCTTGTTGTCGGTGTCCACGTTGACCCCGTCGCGCCGGGCCATCTCGATGGTCTCGGCGAAGTAGGGGTCATCCCGGTCCCAGATCTGCTTGGTCTGGATCTGGTCACGGCGCACGATGACCGCGTCGTGAGGCTCGGCGAAGGTGGGGGTGTCATGCACCAGCACCATCTCGTCGCCCGAGATGTCGATCATCTGGTCGCACTCCGCGTGCAGCGGGCCCACCGGCAGGAAGCGGTCCTTGGAGAACTTGTTGAGCGAGAACAGCCACTTGCCGTCCGCATCCTTGGACTCCGCCAGGGAGGCATGGTTGTGGCCCGGCTGGTAGTGGACGTCGATCTTCTGGACGATGTAGTCCACGTTCTCGCCGTTGTAGTGGCGCACGGCGTTTTCTATGTGCCACTTGACCACCTGGCTGTCCAGGAACAGGGTGGTGTAGGCGAAACCCCTGCCGTCGTAGGTCGTGTGCAGCGGCCCCAGCCCCAACTCCGGTTCCGCCGCGACCACGTCACGTTCGTTCTCGAGCTCCCCGTTGAACAGGGCGTCAAGCCGCGAGATCTCGATCATGGTGACGGTGGGCGAGAGCTTGCCGGCGGCGATGAAGTACTTGCCGTCGGTGGAGGTGTTGAGCCCGTGCGGGTTTTTTGGCACCGGGATATAGCGGGTGACGTTGAGGTCGGACGTCTTGCGGCCGTCCACCACGGGCACATCGGAGTCACCGATGGTGGTGGTCTTGCCCTCGGCAACTGCCTTCTCGATGTTGGCGATGTTGAACACCACCACGTGGTCCCTTTCCGCCTGCATCTTGCCGGCCAGGGTCACCGCGTGCTCGGAATTGTAGCAGGTGGAGGCGGTGTACTTGCCCGTGTAGTCGGCATCCGTGTTGTCCAGGTTGCCGTCGACCAGCACCTGCCACTTCACCTCCATGGTGTCGGCGTCAATGGCGCTGTAAAGGGTCCGGTAGTTCTCGGTATCATCCATGCCGCTGCCGTCGTTGGGCTGCGGGATCAGGAACTCGCCGTTGGCGAACACGTAGCCGGTACGCGGTGCCTTCTGCAGGCGCAGGCCGTGGATGGCCTGGACGTTGGGCACGGTGACCATCTTGTCCGTCTTGAACACGTCAAGCCGGATGCGGGCCACGCGGGTGTTGGCCTTGTCGTTGATGAACATGTAGCGGCCGTCGTGGCTGCCGTCGGTGTAGCTCACGTGGGGATGATGGGCATCGCCGTTGGTGAAGCGCCAGCTGTCGCCCATGATGCGCTTGGACTCGTTGGTCATTCCCCAGCCGGTGGCCGAGCAATGGTTGAACACCGGGATGCGCATGATCTCGCGCATGGACGGTACACCGTAGACGCGCACTTCACCCGACTGCCCGCCGCTCCAGAAGCCGTAGTAGTCGTCCAGTTCGCCCAGCGGAACGTGGGGACTCTGCCCGCCACCACTGTGGCGCGCCGCTGTTGCCTCGCCGCTCTTCATGAGCGCGGCGCCTCCGCCTGCTGCACCGATCATGCCGACGGCGGCCGTGGCCCCCAGAAAGCGCCGGCGTCCCGGGCTTTCCAGGGCCTTGTTTTCATCGTTTCGGTCTGTCATGACGTCACCTCTCTATGGTTAAAAGGCTGCTAGTTCTTTGCGGTTGACGCAGCCTGTTCCTCGATCCGGATGACCGGATATTCGCCACCTTTCGCCCTTCCCGCCGAGATGCTGGCCGCCTTCTCTCGCCGCTTGCGGCGGGCGATCAAGGGCGGGCACTTGCGGTCGTTCCAGTAGGTCACCTGGCAGTCCAGGCAGTAGTGGCATTCGTTGGCATTGATGCGCCCGTCAGGGTGGACGGCCTGCACCTCGCATTCATTGGCGCAGATCTGGCACGGTGTCCCGCACTCCTTGTGGCGCTTGAGCCAGTCGAACAGACGGATACGCGCGGGTATGGCCAGGCCGGCGCCCAGTGGGCACATGTAGCGGCAGAAGAATTTGCGGTTCACCACGGAGATGGCGAGCAGGATCCCTGCGTAAAGCACGAATCCCCACTCGCGCTGGAAGCGAAGTGTGACCGCGGTCTTGAACGGTTCGACTTCGGCATAGACCTCGGCGGTGGAGAGCGAATGAAGCGAGATGGCGAACAGGACGAGCAGGATCATGTACTTGATGGCCCAGAGCCGCTCGTGAACCGCCCAGGGAAACTCGAACTGCGGCACCTTCAGCTTGCGCGACACCTCGTTGATCAGCTCCTGCATGGCACCGAAGGGGCACAGCCAGCCGCAGTAGACTCCCCGCCCCCAGAGCAGCAGGGTGGCCGCCACGAAGGTCCAGAGGATGAACATCATGGGGTCCATCAGGAAGGTGTCCCACTTGAAATCACGGCCCAGCGAGTTGGTGAAGGTGAAGATGTTGACCACCGAGAGCTGTGCCAGGGCGTACCAGCCGATGAACACCACGGTGTAGATCAGGAAGACATGACGAATCCGCAGCAGAAGCTTCGGCCGGCGTGCCAGCACGTCCTGGAACATCAGGATGAATACCAGCAGCGTGAGTCCGATGCCCAGCACCACGATATGCATGACGCGGTCTTCCCAGACCGTCACCCACAGCGGCCGGTCTTCGTCCACTGCGATGGCGGGCTCGGGCGGATCGGGATAGGTGAACCAGGCCTCCGGCGGCGTATACATGAGCGGGAAGTTGACGAAGGCGGAGTCGAGGGCCCCCACCTGCCGGCGCACCAGCAGCTCGACTTCCCAGGGGCGTCCCGGGTCGAAGCCGTGCTCGGCGCGCACCACGAAGATGTCGCGCTCGATGAAATGGGGCGCACCTTCGGCGGCGATGCTCGGGGCACGGATCAGGTCCGTGTCGCGGAACTGGATGGCGCGGTCGCCCTGCATCAACTGGATGCGATCGAAGATGCCGCCGCGCACGAACCCGGAGCCCTTGAACGAATAACGGCCCGAGGCCATGAGCAGGATGGCGTGCTCATCGGGCTCCAGACGTTCCATGACCCGCTCGTAATGGGCGTCGCCGAGCAGGTTGCGGCCCGCGGTGGGCGCGTTGAGATAGGCGGCGTGGAAGTCGATGAAGTTCTCGTCCTCGGCCCCCGGCGGGGCGGTCTCCCGGCCCTCGGCCTCGGTGCCGATGAATGCCTCGTCCACCTCGCCACGGGTCAGATCCAGGCGTCCGACGGCGCCTGCTTCGAGCAACTCGTTCCAGGTGGCAGGCTCGAACACGTCTTCGCGCACCGTGGCCGGCTCGCGGACCGCCAGTGCGTCCGGGTCGACCAGTCCATGGGCCAGGGCGATGCGCCGGGCGCTGCGCATAATGCCTTCGCCCATCACTACCACCGTGACCGTGGCCCCGGAGACGGCGTCCACGTACTGGTATCCCTCGCGCTGGCGCGGTGAGATGCCGACACGCACCCGATCCTTGATGGTGCGCGTCAGATACTGGTTGGCGAAGTCCACCAGGCGCTGTTCCGGGATGCCAACCAGCATGATGGGTTCGCTGTGCTCAAGGACACGCACGCCGACGATCATGCCGGTCATGTCCAGGGCCACCAGCATGTTCACGGGCTCACCCGAGTAGGCGGGGATGGGGGCCACGTCGTTGGTCTCGAACAGCAGCCCGATCTGCTCTTCACCCCGGTAGACGGCCTGGGCCGGCGGATCCCCGGCGGGTTCCCCGAGGCGATCCGCTTCCGCGAAGAATCGCTCCCAATCGGCTCCTGCGGGTGCCCCCGTGGCCATCAGGAGCAGCACCAGGCACAGCCAGGTGGGTAGCCATTTCAGGAACATGCCTGTGGGCCTCTCCCGTTGCCCGAAAGGGGGGCCCTAACCTGCAAGGCGGCGATGGAGGACATGAGGTTCGCACCGGCACGACAGCCACGGCCCGTGGCGGAGAATCTGGAAAGACGGCTGCGGGACATCTGTTTCCCTCGGGGCGGTGTCGGAGTCATGGCGACGCCGCGTGTCAGACATGCGATCATCGTAATCAGCGCATATGCATGGCGGCCTTGATTCTGGTCAAGCATTGTCCGGAAAGATGCATATAACGTGTAACTTCACCTGTGACATGGGAGCGAGAGGGTGAGTGACGACGTCGGCAGGGACATTTTCAGGCGGCCCGGGATCGACTGGGCCAGGCGGCTGGTGGATGAGTACGCCTTCTCGCTGGAGGGTATCCCCGAGATGATCCGGGTACGCCTCTACCGGGTGGTGGGAGAGCAATGGATCGAGATGGAGCAGAGCCATTACCTGCAGACCCCGGGGATGGCCTCGCCCGTGGTGTCCGAGACCGGGCGCTACAGCTCTCGCGAGGAGGCGCTCGACGACGTGCTTCACGGTTTTACCAAGGGGTATCAGGGCGCCGTGAAGGCTGGGCACCGGCCGGATGTGAACTGGCTGCTGCCGAACCGCGATTTCGTCTGAAGGGATTCATACGCGCGCCGGCTCGAGGATGCGGTAGGTCCACTGATCGAGGATATCGATCTCCTCCGGACAGACCGTGTGGCCCATGGGAAACTCGTGCCAGTCCACTGCATGACCCAGTTCCCGCAGCCGGTCCCGGCTGCGGCGTGCGTCCTCCAGAGGGACGGTCTCGTCGTCGGCGCCATGCATCATCAGGATGGGCAGGTCAGCGTTGGCGGGATGGCGCTCCCCAGACAGGCTGTCTGCCAGCACCAGTTCACCGGAAAGCACGATGACCCCGCCCAGGCGGTGCGGGTAGCGCAGCGCCGTGTGCAGCGCAAGTGATGCCCCTTGGGAGAAGCCGCCAATCACCGTGTGTTCCGATACGATACCGCGCGCCCGTTCCTTATCCAGCAGCGCCGTGATGCGCTGGGCACTCTCTTCGATGCCGGCACGGTCCTCGGGCACCTCCGCAGGATCGCCTGTCACGTCGAACCAGGCCCGCATGGGTTGCCCCCTGTTGACGGTGATGCGCCGCAGAGGTGCGTTGGGCGCCAGGTAATGCAGGCCCAGTTCGCGTGACTTCTGCATGTTGGTGATGATGGCGTCCATGTCCGTGGCGTTCACGCCGAGTCCGTGCAGCCAGACGGTGCAGGCTACCAG
>SKOF01000245.1 GCA_007120155.1 Thioalkalivibrio sp.
CGGAGGTCAACCCCCGGCGGGGCTGTCAACAGAATGATGGGAGAATGATGGGTGTCCTTTTCCCTGTCGTTCACCCCGTTTTTCTCCATGACCGCCAAGGAATACAATCCTCTCATCGCCATACAAATGCCCTCCCGGTGCAGTTACGCCGGGGTAATGAATCGAGGAGAGACACCAGCCGTGAACACAATGCGAGCGCATGCTCACAGCCTCGTCTGTCTGCTGGCAGTCTGGGTGCTGGGGCTTGGGGCCGTGGCGCACGCTACGGGTGCGCCCCCCGAGAAGGTCAAAGAGCGTGTCGGCTCCATCGACGACTCGGAGTTGATCGTCTACGAGCCCGAGGGTGAGGCGACGCATTCCGTGGTCGTCTTCACGGATGTCAATTGCACCCACTGCCGCCTGCTGCACTTCAGGATGGATGAGTATCTTGAGAAAGGCGTTCGGGTGAAGTACGCGGCCTTCCCGGTCCATGGCGATTCCAGACGTCTGATGGAGGCGGTCTGGTGTCGGGAGGATCGCAAGGCGGCCATGGACGAGGCCAAGCGGGGTGTGAAGCTTGAGGCCGCGGATTGCGAGACTCCCGTGGTGCATCATCTCGACATTGCCCTGGACCTGAGTTTGTGGGGGACGCCGGCGATCGTGACCCCGGAAGGGAAGGTCCTGTACGGCTATCTGCCCGGGGTCGAGGTGCTGAATGTGCTCGATGAGAGTCCGGCGAAGGACTGACCTGAGCTTCCCCCAATAAAACGGACGGTTTAATTGGGGGGACCTCAGAGGGATTAAACTATGATCCCTCCGTCCCCTTTTCAGTCTTTTCAGTCCCTTTCACATCCTGAATAGTTCAACGGCTTCTCATTGAGATACAGTCGTTCGACGCCGTTATCGTTGCCTCTCACTGCACTTGCGTCACGCTACGGGCGTGTCACCTCCACGGACGATCTCAACCAGTGCATTCAAGGCGTCGCTGGCGGTGAAAATACCAAGAAACCTGCCATCCTCATCATTGACGATCACGCTGCCCACCTTCTTTTCCGACATGGCGTACGCCACTTCGTCGAGAGGCATGGTGGCAATCACAGTTAAGGGGTCCGCCGCCATTATGTCGGCAGCCCGCACTTGGTCTTTTTCTGCGATAGGCAAACTCGACACGATGCGTACATTTCGGTCGCTGATCACCCCCACGACGCGATCGCCGCGGACGACAGGCAGATGGCGGATGCCGTGTTTCTCCATCAGATTCCGAAGATCGTCGATCGTCATATCTTCGTTCGCGGTGATTGGGTCGGGGGTGGTGAACTCATCCACCGGTACACTTCCTGACACCATGGTCGGTCTCCTCTGGTTCTCGGCAGGCAGCGGATGTGTCAATCTTCGTGTTTCAATTGATCAGCTAACAGCAAAACGGGGCCGATGACAATTCATTTTCATTTGCCACCGCCCCCTTTTGGTGGGGTGAGCCGTGCGGTGATTGCTTAGACGTATCATTTGGGCAAGAAAAGTAAGCATTTAAGGACAATCAACACAGGCATTCTCGGTGGCTCCGCGTCCCCGTGAGAGAGAATACTCTTGAGCTTCTCACGGAGACACGGAGCCACGGAGGACAGATCAGGACACCCACCTTCTCTCCGACGGCACTGCGCCATCATCCCGTTCGCAACACATCGTCAGACCGGCACCTGATAAAGCCGCCGGGCCTGACCCAACCCCTTGAGAAACCGCCGCCCGAGTTGCTCGGCCGCCTCGCGAAGCCGATTGACGTGCCCAAGTGCCGCCACGTGGTGGCCCCGCCCGCCCCGCCTTACATGACGAAGATAGTGCTCAGGATCGAGACCCAGACGCACAAGTATCGGCGGCAGGTGACCCGGGATGGCGCCGCGCTTGTCCTCCCGAATCGCCCGCCCCGCCCAGTCCACCAGCTGCAGGTAGTCTTCGAAAGTGAAGGAAATGTGGTTGGGGTGATCTCCGGCAGACGTGCCGTTCAGGTCCATCAGGCGCGGCCCTCGTGCTTCGTGCCTGTCATGTAGGTGGTTCCCGCCCGATCCGGCGTACTCGGCAATACGCTGTCGGATGGAGGTGAAGTCGGATGCTTCCGGGGTTTGGGCGACGCCCGCACGCACCGGATTAAGATCCACGTAGCTCATGCAGGTCAACACCGCGGCCTCATCCAGAAGGGCCTGACTCTTGTACCGGCCCTCCCAGAAGCGCCCCTTACAGCCGTCTTCCTCGTTGGCCCGGCGGGCCAGATGCTCGTTGAGGCTTCGCATGAACCAGGACAGATCACACAGGCGCTCGCGCCACTCGGCGATCAGGGCCCGGGCCTGCTCGGCCTCGGGGGCCGTGACCGTCTCTTCGGCCCGGTAATGGGTGACCAGCGCGGGCAGCGAGAACAGGCGCTCCCAGCGATCCATGACGTCTTGTTCCGACCATGCCCGTGCCTGCTCGTGGTCCAGGCGCACCACCACGTGGTAGTGGTTGGACATCACCGCGTAGGCGCAGATATCGACCGCGAAGACAGCTGCCAGCGTTTCCAGCCGCTCCAGCACCCAGACCTTGCGGTGCTCGTAGCTCTTTCCAGAGAACGGATCCTGTCCGCACAGGAACGCCCGGCGCACGCAGCGCGCGATGCAGTGGTAGTAGGGGGTGGTTTCCAGATGAACGAGTTCCCTTCTGGCTCGGGTCATAGGAATGCTCCTTATTCCTTGAATGGATTGACGAATCAGAGGCTAGGCGGCTCGGGCGGGGCTGTCAACGGAATCATGGATGTCCTCTTTCCCTTCTCGTTCTTTCCCTTTATCGAACAACGTCGTGCCACAGGCTCGTGCGGCGCAAGAATAGATACGTCACTTTTTCCTGCGCTCATAACGAATACCGGCTGATATCCAGGGCACCGTGAAACACGCCGAGAATATCCACGTTGCCGTCGCTTTTGACCAGGTACGCGATCCGGTAGTGCCCGTATAGCAGAATCCGAACCTCTCGTTGGGAGGACTGGTAGGGATACCCGATCTTCGGATTCTCCCTGAGCGCTTGGGCTCGCTGGTAGATGCCCCCAACGACCTGCGCCGCAGCCTTCGGATTGTCAGTGGCGACGAACTCGAAGATATCCTCGAGCCACTGCTGGGCTTCGGCTGTCCAGTTTATTTCCGCCACGAACGAATACGGCGACCCATCTCTTCATTCGAAATCGAGCGCCCCGCATCCGAGTCGGCAAGGCCGCGTTGAACCATGACGTGGAACGCCAGCTCCCTCACCAGTTCCTCGGGAGAGCTGTCCTCGGGCTGCTCCTCCAGCAGCTTCTTCAACTCCTCTTTTGCCGTCGCCATCGTTTTCCCCTCCAGGTCATACTGAGCAAGAATACACTAGAAAGGTGACAGACCTATTTTCGCACGTTATCGAACATCGTCGTGCCACAAGCTTGTGCGGTGCAACAATAGATCTGTCACCTTTTCTATGCCGCAGACTCCTGGCGGATATCCCAACCCGGAAAGACGAGAACTGCGGGATGACACTTAAGCGCCCTGGCAAGAACCTTTGCCCGCTCCACTCCCAGGTTGACCCGATCATTCTCAATGGCAGAAATGGTCGATTGAGGTATGCCTGTTAGCTCAGAAAGCTCGTTCTGGCTCATTTCCTGTAATTCACGGAGAATCCGAACCGACTCCCCGACAGAGACGTCCACCAGCTTCTTTGCTTTTCGATAATCTTTCATCTCACTTCCTCCGGTAATCGTGCGGAGTCACATTAACCACCTGAACCAAAACAAGATCCTTCTCGATCTTGTAGACGACGCGATACTGAATGTTTAGACGGGATGAACAACAGCAAGCAAGGACACCCAAGTTCTTTCCCGATATGGAGAGAACATCTTCCTCGATTCCGAGGCTCTTTGTAAGGCGAATCAGAAGGTAGCCGTGGTCCGACCCCGTCGTCCCCTCCACGCGACCATTGCCGGGGGGCGTGAGCCAGACAACGGCCCGGCAATGGCCGGGTAACGCCTTCACGCACGGGTCGCGACCACTTCCAGATACTCGGCCTCGACGCGCGTCGTACCGTCATCGGCCGTATTGTGCTCCGACCACAAAGTGACCAGATCGTGTTCCAGTGCCTCGGCGTGTTCGTCGGAGAGTGTGTCAAACGCGCGCAGGATCGGACCGTAGTAACGGCGGTAGAAGTCGACAGTATCGGCAGGCGGGAACGGGTAGTCGAACCACACCGGCACGCGCTGCATCGCCAATGCGGAGACGCCATCGCCGAGTCGTTCACGGACCGCCTCGGCCTGACCCCACAGCAGCGGCGAGGAAACGCCGGGCGGTGGTGGTACATGTGCGCTCACCACCTTCAGCATCCGCCCGATGAACCCCTCGGGCGTCCAGCTGGCCAGCGCGATCGTGCCGCCGGGACGACATACCCGCAACAGCTCCGTCGTCGCCACTTCCGGCCGCGGCGCGAACATGATGCCGTACATGCTCACGCAGAGGTCGAACCCAGCGTCGGCGTAGGGCAAGGCTTCCGCGTCACCTTCGTCGAAACGGATCTCGAGTCCCTCGGCCTTGGCTCTTTCCCGGGCCTGCTCGACCAGATTGCCGGCCAAGTCGATGCCGACCACGCTGGCGCCGGCCCGGGCAGCCGGGAGTGCGAGGTTGCCGGTGCCGCAGGCGATGTCGAGCACGTGCCTGCCGGGCCCGATATCGTGGCGCGACATGAAGTCTTCGGCATGCGACTCGATCGACTTCGCGACCTCGCCGAAGTCACCCGCCCCCCACGTTGCCTTCATACGTTCCTTCACGGTTGCCAGATCAGGCGTTGTCGCATTCATGATGGTTTCCTCCTCCGGGAACTTCGGACACTCCCGGTCGTGTGAAGTCATCGTGCCTCTGGTCTCAAGGATTCCGCAAAGAAGAATGGTGACAGATCTATTTTCGCATCGCACCGTGTCCTGCGCCGGGGCGTTCTCGTGTTATTGACCGTGCCGGCCGTCCCTGCCGCCGAAACTCGATCCGACGCCCCAGGATCTGTTCCACCTCATCGCTCTCCTTCCTCTCGTTCCTGAACGGCTGGGAGCCTGTCCGCGGCGATCACCTCCCGTCGAGCGTCCGCGGGGGCGGTGGCGTAGGTTGGGGTGAGGAACGAACCCCAACATGACCGGGCCGACCGTAACCCCGTTGGGGTTCGCCGCGCTCACCCCAACCTACGCACGACCGGTGCGCCCCTCCATGACCACAAACAGAGCGGGCACCACCACCAGCGTCAGCACCGTGGCCGCGAGTATGCCTCCGATGATGACGGTCGCAATGGGCGAGAAGCGCTCGGCACCCACGGCCATCTCGAGCGCGAGCGGGAGCATGCCGGCGACGGTGGAGAGCGCGGTCATCATGATGGGGCGCATGCGGGTGTCCACGGCCTCGGTGACGGCGGCGTGCAGGTCCAGCCCCTCGGCCATGCGGCGGCGTGCCACGTCCAGCAGGATGATGCTGTTGTTCACCACGATGCCGATGAGCAGGATGATGCCGAGCAGCGCGGGCATGGAGATGTACTTGCCCGCCACCAGCAGCGCGGCGGTCACGCCGATGAACTGCAGCGGGATGGCGCTCATCACCGTGAGCGGATGGGCGAAGCTGCCGAACTGCACCACCAGCAGCAGGTACACGGCGAGCGCCGCGAGCATCAGGGCGCGGAGCATGTGGGCGCGGGCCTCGTCGAAGTCGGCCTGTTCGCCCACCAGGAAGACCTGGTAGCCCTCGGGGGCCTCGAAACTCGCCAGCCGCGCCTCCACGTCGGCCACCACCTCGGAGAGCGGCCGGCCCAGGTGGTAGCCGAGCAAGTCCAGCGTGCGCTGCCCGTCCTCCCGGGTGAGCACGCGCGGGCCGAGATCGTGTTCGAGCGTGGCCACCTCGCGCAGGGGGACCGGGCCCGCCGGCGTGGCAAGCGTGATGTTGTCCAGATCCTCCAGGTGCAGGCGGTGGGCCTCGGCGTAACGCACCACCACGTCAAGATCCCTGAGCGGCGGCTGGCGGAAGCGGGTGGCCACCGCGCCGTCCATGGCCCGGTGCACGGCCCGGGCCACCTGGGCGCCGGTCAGACCCAGTTCGGCGACGCGTTCGTGATCCAGGCGCACGCGCAGTTCCGGGGTGTCCAGGGCCCAGTCCTTGTAGAGGTCCGTGATGCCGGGGATGCCGCGCAGGTGATCCAGCAGGGCCTGGGCGGTGCGGTCGAGCACAGCCGGGGATTCACCGGCCACACGCACGATGACGGGGGCGGAGGTGCTCGCACGCGCCGTGCCGCCCATCTCGCGCGGCACGCCCAGCACCACGCCGGGCGTGCGCTCAAGCACCTGGCGCACCTGGTCCATGATCTGCCACTGATCGAGATCGCGGTCCGTGCGCGGAGTCAGGTTGACGGTGATCTCCGCCTGGTTGACCGCCATGGCACCGCGATCCCCCAGGGCGCGCGCGCCGGCCTCATGGCCGGCGCGGGTGCTGACCGTGAGCGTGTGCGCTTCGCCCACCAGCACGTCCTCGGCGCGGGCGACGGCCTGCACGGTGTCCGCAAGCGTTGTGCCCGGGACCAGGTCCACCACCACCCGGAAGCTGCCCGAGTCGAAGCGCGGCAGCATCTCGCTGCCCACCATGCGCAGCATCCCGAGGCTGGCCGCGAGCAGCAGCACCGAGGTGACCAGGATCGTGACCGGGCGGCGCAGGGCGAGCCCCAGGCCGGCCAGGTAGTAGACGCGCACCGCGCCGCCCGCACGGCCCAGCCACGCCACGAGCCGATTCGGCGCCTGCGGGCGGCCGGGCTTGAGCCACCAGACTCCCAACAGCGGGACCAGGGTCACGGCCATGACGAAGGACGAGGCGAGCGCGAAGGCGAGCGTGATGGCGAGGGGGCGGAACAGTTCGCCGATGAAGCTGCCCATGAACATCAACGGCACCAGCACGCCCAGGGTGGTGAGCGAACCGCCGAGCTTGGCGGAGAGGATCTCGCTGACGCCGTTGACCACGGCGCTGCGTGCGCTGGCGTCGGGCATTTCTAAATGACGGTGGATGTTTTCCAGCACCACGATGCCGTCGTCCACCAGCAGACCGATGGCGAGGATCAGCGCCGACATGGTGAC
>SKOF01000464.1 GCA_007120155.1 Thioalkalivibrio sp.
CCCAGCAACGCCTCGATGCGCCCGCGCATTTCCGCGGCAGCCTTGTTGGTGAAGGTCACGGCAAGGATGCTGTGCGGGGACAGCCCCTCCACCTGGATCAGCCACGCGATCCGCTGGGTCAGGACCCGGGTCTTGCCGCTGCCGGCCCCGGCGAGCACCAGTACCGGCCCCGGATCGGTGCTCACGGCTTCGCGCTGGGCGGCGTTGAGAGAATCAAGCAGGGAGGAGACATCCATCGGAGCAGTTTATCAAACCGGGGAGCCGCTTCGGCAGATGGAGGTCCCCGTCACGGCGCACGAACGGGTATGTAACGAAACTATGGGCATGGACGCCGCTGCCGGGAACGTCTATGTATATGTGTGGACCAATGTTTGGACGCCGTCGTGCCACAGGTCAGTGTATGCTGAAGGGGTCCGGCACGGCTGGCGGCATTTCAGGGAGAGAAACTCAGGCGGGCGGGTGCGCTGGTAGCCTGTCCACGATTCACTTCAAGTCACAAGACGGCATCAAATGAACGATTCCAGTTCCGGTGCCGGGCTACGGGCCCGGTGGAGCACCTCTCATCTGGACGCAGGCAACGCGACCTACCTGGACCACCTCTACGAATCCTTCCTGCGCGATCCGGCCAATGTGCCCGCCGCCTGGCGAAGCTACTTCGAACAACTTCCCGGTGGGGCCGCGGCTGCCACGGACATCCCGCACAGCGAGGTGCGCGACGAGTTCCGCCGGCTCACCGAGGTCCGTCACCCGCGCGCCGGGCAGGCCATGGGCAGCCTGGAGCACGAGCGCAAGCAGGTGCGGGTGCTTCAGCTCATCAACGCCTATCGCTTCCTGGGCCACCGCAAAGCCCGGCTCGATCCCCTGGGTATCAATCAACCGGCACCGCCCGAGGAACTCTCCCTGGCCCACCACCAGCTCTCGGAGGCGGACCTGGGCACCGTGTTCAACACGGGCTCCCTGAGCGGCCCGGCGGAAGCACCGCTGAGGGAGATCCTGGACATCCTGGAAAGCGCGTACTGCGCGACCATGGGCGCCGAGTACATGCATATCCCCGAGACCGTGGAGAAGCGCTGGCTGCAGAAGCGCCTGGAGGGCACGCGCGGGCGGGCCGGATTCACGGCGGCACAGCAGCGCTACATCCTGGACCGGCTCACCGCCGCCGAGGGCCTGGAGCGTTACCTGCACAGCCGCTACGTGGGCCAGAAGCGGTTCTCCCTGGAAGGGAGCGAGAGCCTGATTCCCATGCTGGACGATCTGATCCAGCGCGCCGGCGCGGCGGGCACCCGGGAAGTGGTCCTTGGCATGGCCCATCGGGGCCGACTCAATGTGCTGGTCAACATCCTGGGCAAGTCACCCCAGGAGCTGTTCCAGGAGTTCGAGGGCGTGCATCACCATGCCACCGGCACCGGCGACGTGAAGTACCACATGGGCTTCTCCTCGGACATGAACACGCCCGGCGGTCCCGTGCATCTGGCGCTGGCCTTCAACCCCTCGCATCTGGAGATCGTGGGGCCGGTGGTGGAAGGGTCCGTGCGTGCGCGCCAGACACGGCTCCAGGATGCTGAGGGTGAGCGGGTCCTGCCGGTGGTGCTGCATGGCGACGCCTCATTCGCCGGACAGGGCGTGGTCATGGAAACGCTGAACATGTCCCAGACCCGCGGCTTCTCCACCAAAGGCACGGTGCACATCGTCATCAACAACCAGATCGGTTTCACCACCAGCACACTGCGCGACGCGCGCTCCACCGACTACTGCACCGACGTGGCCAAGATGGTCAACGCACCCATCCTGCACGTGAACGGCGACGACCCCGAGGCGGTGGTGTTCGCCGCACAGATCGCCTTCGACTACCGTGCGGCCTTCAAGAAGGACGTGGTGATCGATCTGGTCTGCTACCGCCGCCAGGGCCACAACGAGGCCGACGAGCCGGCAGTGACCCAGCCCGCCATGTACCAGGCGATCCGCGAACTTCCCACCACGCGCGCCCTGTATGGCCGACGCCTGGTGGAGGCGGGCGTCATGGATGAGGACGAGGTGTCCGCCATGCAGGACACCTGCCGGGCGCGGCTGGATGCCGGTGACGCCATGGTTCCCCACCTGCGCGAGGAGCCCACGCCCAACCACCCGGTGGCAGACTGGACACCGTTCAGGGAGCAGGAATGGAACCAGCCCACGGATACCAGCCTGAGCCTGGACGCCCTGCGCGACATCTGGCGGCGTATGGAGCCACTGCCGGAAGGGTTCGAACTGCACCCGCGTGTGGCCAAGATCCTGGATGACCGGCGCAAGATGGCAGCCGGCGGACTGCCCGCGGACTGGGGCTTCGGCGAGACGCTGGCCTATGCCTCGCTGCTGGAGGCGGGCTATCCGGTCAGGCTCTCCGGACAGGACAGCGGGCGGGGCACCTTCTTTCATCGTCACGCGGTGCTGTTCAATCAGAAGAATGGCGAGCGCTGGATTCCGTTGCGCAAGTTCACCGGCGAGGAGGATTCCCGGTTCCTGGTGATCGACTCACTGCTCTCCGAGGAGGCGGTGCTCGCCTTCGAGTACGGATACGCCGCATCGGCCCCCAATACCCTGGTGATCTGGGAGGCCCAGTTCGGCGACTTCGCCAACGGCGCCCAGGTGGTCATCGACCAGTTCATCAGCTCCGGCGAACAGAAATGGGGCCGCCTGTGCGGACTGGTCATGTTCCTGCCCCACGGGTATGAGGGGCAGGGACCGGAGCACTCATCGGCACGGCTGGAACGCTACATGCAGCTGTCCGCCCAGCACAACATGCAGGTGTGCGTCCCTTCCACGCCTGCGCAGATCTTCCACCTGCTGCGCCGCCAGATGCTGCGTCCCTACCGCAAGCCGCTGATCGTGATGACGCCCAAGAGCCTGCTCCGCCACCGGCTCGCCGTCAGTCCGCTGGAGGCCTTCACCGAAGGACGCTTCCACAACGTCATCGGCGAGATCGACGACCTCGCGGCAAACAAGGTGAAGCGCGTGGTCATGTGCGCCGGCAAACTCTATTACGACCTGCTGGAGAAGCGGCGCGCCGAGTCACTGGACCACGTGGTGGTGATTCGCATCGAGCAGCTCTACCCGTTCCCCGAGGACGAACTGGCGGAAGCGCTCGCGCCCTACACCCGGGCCGAGGAGTTCGTCTGGGCCCAGGAAGAACCGCGCAACCAGGGCGCCTGGTACCACAGCCAGCACCACATGCGCGCATTGCTGGGCCCGGAACGCTACCTGCAGCACGTCACCCGGCCCGCATCCGCATCACCCGCGGTCGGCCATCACGACGTGCATGTGCGTCAGCAGGAGGCGCTGGTGGCCAAGGCCCTGGGCCTGCCGCTCAAGTAGGACTTCATCAGACTCTCAGCCAGAAGAACAACGCAAGGACAACCCATGAGCACCGAACTGAAGATCCCCCAGTTACCCGAATCGGTAGCGGACGCCACCATCGTCACCTGGCACAAGGCCCAGGGAGATCAGGTCAGGCGTGACGAGGTGGTGGTGGACATCGAGACGGACAAGGTGGTCCTGGAGGTCCCGTCGCCCACCGACGGGGTCATCGAGAAGATCTCGGCCAGGGAGGGCGAAGTGGTCACCGCCGGTCAGGTGATCGGCAGCATCGGCGAGGGTTCCGGCGACAGCGCCGGGAAGCGGCAGGGGAATTCAGGCGGCGGGCGCAAGGACCGGGAGGCGAGGGATGGCGGCGGGAAGGCCGGGACGGGGGAAGCCTCGGCGGCAAGGGGCGGCGCCGGATCGGTCACTCTGAGTCCGGCGGTGCGCAAGCTGGTGGCGGAGCACGATCTGGACCCCTCGACCATCGAAGGCACCGGCAAGGACGGCCGGATACTCAAGGAGGATGTCCTGCGCCACCTGGAAACGGCGGAGCAGGACGAGACGAAGCGGAAAGACGCTCCCGAGTCGCGGGAAGCGCCCGCCCCCGAGCCAAAGGCGGAGGCGCCGGCGCGCCCGGCCCCCGCCCCCGCGGGTCAGCGCCCGGAGCGGCGCGTGCCCATGACCCGGATTCGTGCCCGCATCGCGGAACGCCTTCTGGAGGTTCAGCAGAACGCAGCCATTCTCACCACCTTTAACGAAGTCAACATGGCGCCGGTGATGGAGATGCGCGCGCAGCACAAGGCGGCCTTCGAAAAGCGCCACGGCGTGCGCCTGGGGTTCATGTCGTTCTTCGTCAAGGCCGCCACGGAGGCCCTGCGGCGCTTCCCGGAGGTCAACGCCTCCATCGACGGAAAGGACATCGTGTACCACGGCTACTTTGACATCGGTGTTGCGGTCTCCTCGCCCCGGGGGCTGGTGGTGCCCATCCTCCGGGACACGGACAGCCTCTCCATGGCCGACGTGGAGCGGACCATCACCGAGTTCGGCGAAAAGGCCAAAGGGGGCACCCTGTCCATGGATGACCTGACCGGCGGCACGTTCACCATTTCCAATGGCGGGGTGTTCGGTTCCCTGCTCTCCACGCCCATCATCAATCCGCCGCAGAGCGCCATTCTGGGTATGCACCGCATCCAGGAAAGGCCCATGGCGGAGAACGGTCAGGTGGTGATCCGGCCCATGATGTATCTGGCGCTGTCCTACGACCATCGTATCGTCGACGGCCGGGAAGCGGTGCAGTTCCTGGTGACCATCAAGGATCTGCTGGAGGACCCGGCCCGGCTGCTGCTGGAGGTCTGAGCCGGCGATGCCGAAAGAAGCGACGGGATGAACAGGTTTTATCCGGACGCACGGGATGCCCGCATGGCGGGCGCAAGACCGCACGGTTCATAACCCATCCTGTCCATCCGGCACGCCGGGCCGCCGCTTCTTCGGGGCCTCGGGCACGGACGGACAGCCCGCCATAGAACGGATACACCGAGAGGCCCCATGAGCAATAAATACGACGTGATCGTGATCGGTGCCGGACCCGCCGGCTATGTGGCGGCCATCCGCTGCGCGCAGTTGGGCATGTCCACTGCATGCATCGACCGCTGGCAGGATGCCGACGGCAAGAACCGCCTGGGCGGAACCTGCCTCAACGTGGGGTGCATCCCCTCCAAGGCCCTGCTGGAATCGTCGGAACAGTTCGAGCACGCCGGCCACGGCCTTGAACAGCATGGCGTGCGGCTGAAGGGACGTGAACTGGACCTGGACACCATGATGGCCCGCAAGGAACGGGTGGTGGCCAATCTCACCCAGGGAATCCAGAGTCTGTTCCGTGCCAACAAGGTCACCTGGCTTGCGGGCCACGGGCAACTCGCGGGGCAGGGGCGGGTACGGTTCACGCCGCACGACGGGGAACCCCGGGAGCTGGAGGCGGGACACGTGATCCTGGCGCCCGGATCGGTGCCCGTGGAACTCTCCAGCACCCCCTATGACGGGGAGTACGTGGTGGATTCCAGCGGGGCGCTGTCCTTTGACGCGGTTCCCGCGCGGCTCGGGGTCATCGGCGCGGGCGTGATCGGCCTGGAACTGGGCAGCGTGTGGCGGCGCCTTGGCGCCGAGGTGGTGCTGCTGGAGGCCCAGGAGACCTTTCTGAACTTCTGTGACGAACAGGTCGGGGGCGAGGCCCTCAAGGTCTTCACCCGCCAGGGACTGGATATCCGGCTCGCGGCCCGGGTCACCGGCTCCAAGGTCGACCGCAGGAAACGCCAGGTGGCGGTCACCTACGAGGACGGTGAAGGCACACACGAGGAGCGTTTCGATCGGCTCATCGTCGCCGTGGGCCGCCGGCCCGCCACCGACGGACTCGTGGCGCCCGAGGTGGAGCTGGTGGTGGACGAACGGGGCATGCTGCATGTGGACGACTATTGCGCGACCACACAGCCTGGGGTGTATGCGGTGGGCGACGCGGTGCGCGGTCCCATGCTGGCTCACAAGGGCTCCGAGGAAGGCATCATGGTGGCGGAGCGCATCGCCGGGCAGGCCGCCGCCATGCACTACGAGACCATCCCCAACGTCATCTACACCCTGCCGGAAGTCGCCTGGGTGGGGCGTACCGAACAGGCCCTGCGGGGCGCAGGCACCCCATATCGCTCCGGCGTGTTCCCGTTTGCGGCCTCGGGCAGGGCACGTGCCATGGATGACACCACGGGGATGGTCAAGATCCTCACCCACGGGGAGACCGACCGCATCCTGGGCATGCATATCATCGGTCCCCAGGCATCGGAGCTCGTCGCCCAGGGGGTGATCGCCATGGAGCTGGGCGCCTCGGGTGAGGATCTGGCCCGCACGGTATTCGCCCATCCCACCCTGTCCGAGGCGGTCCACGAGGCCGCGCTGGCCACGCTGGGCCGGCCCATTCACCTGGGCAAGACCGGCCGGTGAACGGTCCCCGGGGTCCGGCCGCCACGGCATCCGGATGATGGTCGCAGGGGCGGATCAGTCCCCGGATCACATCGGGGTCGGCGTCACGTACGGCGCGCAGCCTTCATAGCGGGGATCCAGGGGACGCAACGCCTCAGGGAGGGGAGACCTGGCGCCACAGCGGGGTGAGCTCGGCGCGGCCGGGCATGACCACCTCCATGCCCAGTCGGGAGTCGATGGGCGAGGCCCCGTGTCCCGGCGAGTTGGATACGACCCACAACCGGAACGGGTGACGCCCTTCGGGGAGGGTCCGCTCGATCTGCTGGCGTCGCCAGCTTTGCTCGTTCTCGATGCCCAGCACCTGTTCCCCATCGACCCACATGAACACGGTCATGGCGTTGTAGGCCGCGGCCTCGCCGCGGTCCCGGGCGGGCTTGGGCGTCAGTTCAAACCGGTGAACCCCGGCTTGCGGGATGTCCAGCTGACCCTCGATGAGGATGCCCACGGCCCGGTGCACGGAGGCGTCACGGAAACTGCCCCCGATCAGGCGCCGTTCTGCCGCGCCGTAGCGGAAGGGATCCATGCGCAGCTCACCGTCGGGTCGGAAAAGACCGTCGGCCATGGGTTCGCTCCGGGGCGGTTCGGTGCCCAGCGTGTCGGAAGCCATGTAATAACGCAGCCGAACCTCTCCCGGCCTTGCCACCGGTTCCGCGGCCGTCGGCGGCGCGGGGGGCGCCGCCGCAGGGGCGGCGGGTTGTGTCGCGGGGGCAGGGGGTTGCGCCGCCGGCGCGGGGGGTGC
>SKOF01000567.1 GCA_007120155.1 Thioalkalivibrio sp.
GGGATGTAATTGTGAACCGGGCACTTCCACTCGCAATAGGGATTGCCGCAGGCCAGGCAGCGGGCGGACTGGTGCTTGGCGGTCTCCGGGTCGAACTGCCCGTAGATCTCCCTGAACTCGTGAATGCGCACCTGGGCCGGTGTCTTCTTCGGATCCTGGCGCGGCACTTCGAGAAACTGCATGGGGTTGGCCATGACGGATACCTGTCAACGTGTCGCACGTAAAGGCACCGTTATGCCGCGGCCGGGTGCCTGTCAGAGTCTGGAAGCATGAATGCGCCGGCCGGCGGCGTGCAACCCCAGGGCCCGTGAGGTTGCGGCCGGCGTTTCAGGAGAGGCGCGCCTTCACCTGGTTGCTCACCGCCCCCATGTCGGCCCGTCCCTGGAGCCGGGGCTTCAGCTGGCCCATGACCTTGCCCATGTCGCGCACGGACCCGGCGCCGGTCTCGGCGATGGCCGCATCGATCATGGCTGCGATCTCTGCCTCGGAGAGGGGTTCGGGAAGATAGGCCTGAATGACGGCCAGTTCCTGCACCTCGGCCTCGGCCAGATCGTCCCGCCCGGCCTTGCGGAACTGGGTGATGGACTCGCGACGCTGCTTGACCATCCTGTCCAGCACCGCCAGCACCTGGGCATCATCCAGGGCCTCCCGGGTGTCCACCTCCACCTGCTTCACGCCGGCCAGCACCATGCGGATGGTGCCGAGTCGGACTTTGTCGCCGGCGCGCATGGCCGACTTCATGTCCTCGGTGATGCGTGTCTTCAGCGGGCTGTCAGCCGACATGCTTGAACTCTCCGGCGGCCGTGTCCGGCCGCTGCGGATCGCCGGTAAGCGGGTTTCAGTAGAGCCGTTCGCGCCGTGCAACTTCCTTGGAGACGCGCTTGGCCTGGCGCTTGACCGCGGCGGCGGCCTTGCGCTTGCGCACTTCGGTGGGCTTCTCGTAGAACTCGCGGCGGCGGACCTCGGTCAGCACGCCGGCCTTCTCGCAGGTGCGCTTGAAGCGGCGCAGGGCCACCTCGAAGGGTTCGTTTTCTTTGACGCGTACGTGGGGCATCAGATCATCCTGTCAGTGTTGAACGCTCAACGCCCCCGGCGCCCGGGGACGAAGAATCGCGCATTATAAGGATTCCGGGGACAAATGCCAAAGGTTGGTTGGGCCGGGCGGGGGTGGTCAGATGGGCGGGATGAGCAGGATTCCAGAGGACTCGCAGGCTTATAATGAAACGCTTAAAGGTTTCCCCGGTCGGAACACGGGTGGCGGGTAGCCGTCCTTCCGCGTTCTTCCCGATGGCCCCTGTGCCGGGAGATCCTGTTCATCTGTCCATTATTCTGTGAGAAGTAATGCGCGTTCTGGGTATCGAGACCTCCTGTGACGAAACCGGTGTGGCGGTGGTGGACGCCGCGCGCGGGCTGTTGTCCCATGCCCTGTACAGCCAGGTGGCCCTGCACGCGGAGTATGGCGGGGTGGTGCCGGAACTGGCCTCCCGGGACCATATCCGCAAGCTCCTGCCCCTGATACGCCAGGCCCTGGACGAAGCCGGCACCGGTCCGTCGGATATCTCCGGCATCGCCTACACCGCCGGGCCGGGCCTGCTGGGGGCATTGCTGGTGGGGGCCGGGGTGGCCCGAAGTCTTGCCTGGGCCTGGGGGCTGCCCGCCGTGGGGGTGCATCATATGGAGGGCCACCTGCTGGCCCCGATGCTGGATGCCGATCCACCCGCCTACCCGTTCGTCGCCCTGCTGGTGTCCGGGGGCCACACCATGCTCGTGGACGTCCAGGGTCTGGGACGTTACCGGATTCTGGGCGAGAGCCTGGACGATGCCGCCGGCGAGGCCTTCGACAAGACCGCCAAGCTCCTGGGCCTGGGGTATCCGGGCGGGCCCGCGCTCGCCGCGCTGGCCGGGCAGGGGGACCCGCAACGCTTTCACTTTCCCCGGCCCATGACGGACCGCCCCGGCCTGGATTTCAGTTTCTCCGGCCTGAAGACCCGGGCGCTCATCACCCTTCGCGAGGTGGAGACGGATCAGGACCGAGCCGACGTGGCCCGGGCGTTCGAGGAGGCGGTGGTGGATACCCTGGTGATCAAGTGTCTGCGGGCCATTCGGGAGACAGGCGCCGCCCGCCTGGTGGTGGCCGGCGGTGTCGGCGCCAACCGGCGCCTGCGTGAGCGTCTGCGGGAAGCGGTGCAGGCCGAGGGCGCAAGTGTTCACTACCCCGCGCTGGAATTCTGTACCGACAACGGTGCCATGATCGCCCTGGCCGGCCTCCTCAGGCTGCAGGCGGGTGAATCGGAGGACCTGACCATTCGGGCGCGCGCGCGGTGGGGACTGTCTTGAAGTGAGAAGTGGGAATTGGGAGGTGTGAAGTGAGAAGTGGGAATTGGGAGGTGTGAGGTGAGAAGTGTGAATTGGGAAGTTGGAAGTCAAAGCCTTTTACTTCGCACTTCCCAATTCACACTTCTCACTTAAGTTCCTATCTTCGGCTCTTTCCCCGCCAGCAGGTTGCGGATGTTGCGGCGGTGGCGCCAGTAGACCAGCAGGGTCAGGAGGACGCCCGCGAGCACGAACCAGGGCTCGCCCGTGAGCAGGTGCATGTAGAGGGGCATGAGGGTGGCGGCGGTCAGGGCGCTCAGGGACGAGATCCGGAAGACGGCCACCATCAGGAGCCATGTGGCCAGGGCGGCCAGCCCCGTGAGCCAGTGGATGCCGAGGATCACGCCCAGGGCGGTCGCCACGCCCTTCCCGCCCCGGAATCCGTGGTAGACCGGGTACAGGTGGCCCAGAAACGCGGCCAGGGCCACGGCGGACACCCACACGGGTCCGAGCCCCAGTGCCTGGGCAACAAGCACCGGCACGAGCCCCTTGAGGAGATCGCCCAGCAGGGTGATGATGGCCGCCCCCTTGGCGCCGGTGCGCAGCACGTTGGTGGCGCCGGGGTTGCCGGATCCCTGGCCGCGCGGATCCGGCAGGCCGGCCATACGGCAGACCAGGATGGCGGTGGAGACCGAGCCCATCAGGTAAGCGGCGAGCACCAGCGCAATGGCCAACAGCATGAACGGAATTCCTTGGATGACAGATGAAGCACGGGCGAATCAATGGCAGAGCGGGGATGATACCCGAGTTGAGAGGCCGGGTAATCCGTGAGTGCTGAGGCGAAGCCCGCGCTGCTGTGCCTGCATGGATGGGGGTTGAACGCTGCCGTCTGGGAACCGCTGGCCGAGCAACTGGTCGGGCGTGCGCGGCTGCTGGCACCGGATCTGCCCGGCCATGGCACGCGTGTCGGGGAAGGCCGGTTCGGCGATTTGGGCAGTGCCGCCGACGATCTGGCCACGGGGCTGGACGGCCCGGTCACCGTGGTGGGCTGGTCCTTGGGCGGTCTGCTTGCGCTTGACATGGCGCAGCGCCATCCCGCCAGGGTGGCGCGCGTGGTCCTGGTGGCGGCCACGCCCCGGTTCGTGCAGGCGGCGGACTGGCCGTACGCTGTGCAGGCGGAGGTGCTGGCAGGCTTTGCCCGTGACCTGTCGAAGGATTATCGGGCCACGCTGACGCGTTTCCTGGCGTTGCAGGTCCATGGTGTGCCCGGACGCGCGGCGAGCCTGCGTGACCTGAAAGCGCGCTGTCTTCAGGCCTTGCCGCATCCCCGGGCGCTGGCCGAGGGCCTTGAGGTGCTGCGCGATTCCGACCTGCGTTCCGGGTTTGCCGCCCTGAAGGTCCCCGTCTCGGCCGTACTGGGCGCGCTGGACACCCTGGTGCCCCGGGCGGTGGCCGACGACCTGCGGCGCCTGCGCCCGGGGATGCCGGTGGACGTGTTCCCCGGGGCGGGTCATGCGCCCCTGCTCAGCCACGCGGATGTCCTTGCAGAACGGGTCATGGAGTTGACCCGTGGCTGACGGGGATCGCTACCGGCTGGACAAGCGCCGCGTACGGTGCGCCTTCGATCGGGCGGCAGCCGGTTACGATGCCGCCGCGCCGCTCCAGCACGAGATCTGTGACCGTCTCCTGGAACGCCTGGACTGGGTGAAGTTCACGCCCCGGCAGATCCTGGATGCCGGTACCGGTACCGGGCGCGGTGTGCGCGGCCTGCGCCGCCGCTATCCGCACGCCCGGATCCTGGGGCTCGACCTGTCCCCTGCCATGCTGCGGCACGCGCGGCGCCGGTCCGGGTGGTGGCGCAGGCCGGCCTGGGTGTGTGCGGACCTGGAAGGCCTGCCCCTTGCCGACGCCAGTCTGGATCTGCTGTTCTCCAGCCTGGCGCTCCAGTGGTGCAACGACCTGGAGCGCACCCTGCACGGGTTCAGGCGTGTGCTGGCCCCTGGTGGTCTGCTCATGTTCACCACGTTCGGCCCGGACACCCTCAAGGAACTGCGCGCGGCCTGGCAGGCCGCGGATGCCGACCATGTGCATGTCAACGCCTTCATGGACATGCACGATATCGGCGATGCCCTGGTGCGCGCCGGTTTCGCCGATCCGGTCATGGACATGGAGATGGTGACAGTCACTTACCCGGACATGGGGGGGTTGCTGACCGACCTGCGGGCCATTGGTGTCACCAATGCCAACGCCGGTCGCGAACGGGGTCTGACCACCCGCGCCCGTCTGCGGGCTGTGGCGTCGGCCTACGACGCCTTCCGGTTATCCGATGACCGCCTCCCGGCCACCTATGAAGTGGTCTACGGCCACGCCTGGGCGCCCCGGGTCCCGGCTGCCGGGCCCGCGGGGCGGCCTGAGCACCATATCCCCATTCTTCCCCGGCCCTGAGGACACAAGCCCCGCGCGGGAACGGCCCCTCGCTTCCAGGAGCGGGCGCGGCCGGGCTGTGTCTGCAGGGGATGTTCTGAAAACGGGGGCATTAGGTTTATAAAAAAATAAATACATGCTATAAGCAAAACGCACTGCAGTTGACGTGAACGGCCAGAAAAATAATATATGGGCCCTATAAATCATAAAAACCTATTTGCGCCATAAAAAAATAATGTTTTATCGCGGATGGAAGTGCCTCTAGATTGCCGAGGTAGTCAATCGATGGGCCTGGGTACGCGAGGCTGGAGAGTTGAATGCTTGCCGCTGCGCCGGATCCCGACGATGTCGATCGTCGCTTTGTGGTCAGTCCCAACCACTCTCTGAGCTGGCAGGGCAACTGTCTGTTCATTGCCCTGGTGGGGCTGGTGCTGTTCCTGGTGGCGTCGGGCTTCGTCCTGGCGGGTCTCTGGATGGTGGCGCCCTTTGCGGGAATTGAGCTCCTGGCTGTGGCTATCGCCCTGTACGCGGTCCATCGTCGCGGACGGCGCACGGAGGTCATCGACGTGAGTGCGCCGTTGGTGACCATATCGGTGGCGGGCAGCCGCGTGGAGCGCCGCTTCCATCTGCCGCGCGGCCAGTCGCGGGTCATACTGAATGCCGCGGCTCGGCCAAGGCACCCCAGCCGGCTGTTCATATCGTCGCCGGGCCTGGGGGTCGAGATCGGCCGGTGTCTGGGCGAAGAGGAACGCCAGGGGTTGGCCGCGGCGCTGCGCGCGGCCATCCATGCGCCGCCAGATTCCGTGCCTGCCGGATCGAGGCGCGGCTCGCCGAATCAAGAAAAGCAAATCGTGGTCAATGACCAATTTTCTTAAGGTCTGTCCTGGAGGGGGAGAGTTATGACGTCTGGAAAGAAGAGAGGGCTGGCGAGCACCTGCATGGGCGTGCTCCTCCTGATGCTCTCGGGCTCGGCGTTCGCCACCAACTACGGGCTCAATATGCCCGTGGGCGTGACCGATATCAGTGCCCGCGTCTACGGACTGCACATGCTGATCTTCTGGATCTGCGTGATCATCGGCGTAGTCGTTTTCGGGGTGATGTTCTACTCCATCCTCAAGCACCGGAAGTCCCTGGGCGCCAAGCCGGCCACCTTCCATGAAAACACCACCATCGAAGTGGTGTGGACGGTCATTCCGTTCCTGATCCTGGTGGGTATGGCCATCCCCGCCACCCGGGTCCTCATTGCCATGGAAGACACGTCCGATTCGGACCTGACCATCAAGTCGACCGCCTACCAGTGGAAGTGGCATTACGAGTACATCAACGAGGACGTGGGTTTCTTCAGCAACCTCGCCACACCCCGCACCGAGATCCTCGGCATGGAGGAAAAAGGCGAGCACTACCTGCTGGACGTGGACAACCCGGTGGTGGTGCCGGTGGACAAGAAGGTGCGCCTGCTGCTTACCTCCAATGACGTGATTCACGCCTGGTGGGTGCCGGAACTGGCGGTCAAGAAGGACGCCATCCCCGGCTTCATCAACGAACTCTGGTTCCAGGTCAACGAACCGGGCGTTTATCGTGGTCAGTGCGCCGAACTCTGCGGGCGCGACCACGGCTTCATGCCCATCGTGGTGGTGGCCAAGGAGCAGGATGCCTGGGAGGCCTGGCTCAGGGAGCAACAGGATCATAACGCCGCCGAAGAGGCCCTGGCTTCGGCGGAACTCGCCATGGAGGACCTCATGAGCCGGGGACAGCGCGTCCATGATGCGCAATGCGCTTCCTGTCACCAGGTGAACGGTGAAGGTATACCCAACGTGTTTCCGGCCATCAGCGGCAGCGAGATCGCAACGGGTGATCTCGAGGCTCACATGGAGATCGTGATGCGCGGCAGGTCCGGCACCGCGATGCCGGCATTCGGTCCGCAGCTCAATGACGTGGATCTGGCGGCGGTAATTACCTATCAGCGCAATGCCTGGGGCAACGACACGGGCGACCAGATTCAGCCCCCCCAGATCGGCGCGCTGCGCTAACCGGTTTCACGACTCAAACGAATAAGAGGACGCTGACATGAGTGCGGTGAGTTCAGACGTTATCCATCACGAAGAGGAACACCCCAAGGGGATTACACGGTGGCTGTTCACGACGAACCACAAGGACATCGGTTCCCTGTACCTGTGGTTCTCCCTGATCATGTTCTTCATCGGCGGTGCCATGGCGCTGGTCATCCGGGCGGAGCTTTTCCAGCCGGGCCTGCAGATGGTGGATCCGCAGTTCTTCAACTCCATGACCACCATGCACGCGCTGGTCATGATATTCGGCGTGGTGATGCCCGCCTTCACCGGCCTGGCCAAC
>SKOF01000444.1 GCA_007120155.1 Thioalkalivibrio sp.
GGAGAAGCGCAGGCCTCGGCCCATGATGGAGCTGCCCACGAAAGCGGGGACGCTCATTTCCATGGCCCCGGCGGTGATGGTCACCAGCTTGTAGGGAACGGGAGTGAGTGCCGCCACCATGACCGCCAGATCACGGTAGGCGTTGGGGATGCGGTAACGGTCGCAGAGGCCGTGCACCAGGTCCACGCTGCGCGCCTCGTGGCCCCGGTGGCTGGGCAGGATCTCCTTGGGGGTGGTGCCCTTGCCCAAGTCATGGGTCAGTGCCGCGAAACGTACCGTCGGGTCGTCGCTCAGCTGCGCACTTTGGGTGAGCACCATCAGGGTGTGCACACCGGTGTCGATCTCCGGGTGATACCTGGCCGGTTGCGGCACCCCAAACAACCGCTCGATCTCCGGAAACAGCACAGCCAGGGCACCGCATTCGCGCAGCACCTCGAAGAAGCGTGCCGGGACCGCCTCCCCGAGGGCACGCCCGGTCTCCTGCCAGACCCGTTCCGCCACCAGGGCATCCACCTCGCCTGCCCGCACCATGTCCGTCATGAGCGCCAGGGTCTCGTCCGCCACCCGGAAACCCAGCGGGGCGAATCGGGCAGCGAAGCGGGCCACGCGCAGTACGCGCACCGGATCCTCGGCGAAGGCCGGGGAGACGTGGCGCAGCACGCGGGCGTCGAGGTCCGCCCGGCCGTTGAAGGGGTCGATGAGCGCGTCGTCGGCCGCGCGCGCCATGGCGTTGATGGTGAGATCCCGGCGCAGCAGGTCCTGCTCCAGGGTGACCTCGGGCGAGGCATGCACGATGAAGCCGTGGTATCCGGGCGCGGATTTGCGCTCCGTGCGCGCCAGGGCATGCTCCTCGTGGGTTTCCGGGTGCAGAAACACCGGGAAGTCGCGCCCCACCTGGCGGTATCCCAGTTCCAGCATCTGCTCCGGCGTGGCGCCCACGACCACGTGGTCCCGCTCGCTCACGGGCAACCCCAGGAGTTCGTCACGCACGGCACCGCCGACCAGGTAGGTTTTCATGGATCCAGTGTATGGCGGGGCGTAACCGGGTTCAAAAAGTCCCGGCCCCATGGGGGAAATGATCCGATGGACAGGATCAAGACAAACGACATCGGACAGGACCCGGGGCAAGGGCGCGTTGCATGCCCCCGCATCCCGTCGGCTTCCTCCTTCGGTGTCTATCCTGAAAAGCCCTGTCCATCCGGCTCGGTCCGCCCCGCAAGGGTGCGCAGGTGCTGAATGCGGGCCTCCCGGTCCCGCCGGCCCAGGTACTGCGGGGCGATGGTCTCGAGCGCGGTGGGGCAGGTGCCGCCGCCGGGGCAGACGCTGTCGCGCTGCAGGGAACGGTAGTTGTCCAGGGAGAAGGGTTTGCCCGGCAGGTACTCGAAGATGGTGGCCTGGAGCGCCGATGCCCAGTCGGGCAGCCCGATAATGACGCGCCGCACGCCGATGGTGCGGGCGGTGTAGCGCACCAGTTCCATGAGCGTGTACACCCGCGGGCCGCACAGGTCGTAGCGCTGGCCGAAGGTGGCGCGGTCCTCCAGACTGTTCACGAACCGATCCACCACGTCGCCCACGTAGACCGGGGCGAAACGGGCCCCGGGGCAGGCCAGCGGCAGTATGGGCGAGATTCGCAGCAGGCCGGCAAAGCGGTTGAGGAATCCGTCACCCGGACCGAAGATCACGGAGGGGCGGAACACCGTCACCCGGGTGTCCGGCGCGTGGGTGCGCACCAGGTTCTCCGCTTCACCTTTGGTACGCAGGTACAGGCTCGTCCCGGTGCCCGAATCCGCGTTCAGGGCGCTCATGTGCAGCAGGCGCGCGATCCCGGTGGCCCGACAGGCCTCTACAACGTGCCGGGCCAGATCCACATGGGCGCGCCGGAAGCCGCTGCCGTTGTGACCTTTTTCGTTGAGGATGCCCACCAGGTTGACGACCGCGTCGCAGCCGCGGAAATGCCGCTTGAGAGTGGCGGGGTCATGTATATCACCCTCGATCAGCTGCACGCCGGGCAGGACCAGGAGGTCACGGTGGCGCTGGAGGTGACGGGTAATGACCTTGACCTGCCGTCCGCCGGCGATGAGACGTGCCACGAGGTGATTGCCCACGAAGCCCGTGCCCCCCAGCACGCAAATGGTGTCGATCTTCATGTCTCCCGGTTCTCCGGTGAGGGTTGGCATGGAGATGTCCAGTGTACCCCGCCGCTGCGCTTCATGACATTCAGTCGACGTCCCCCGGTGTGCCCAATGCCAGAATCCGGGGGACGGGGTACACTAGGCCGCAGAACTGATGAATCCTGAAGGAGGGCAGGTCGTGACCATGGATTCCGTGAATCCGGCCAACGGCTCCGTACTGGGCCGTTTTGACACCTGGGATGCGCCGCGTGTCAGCAAGGCCCTGGACCTTGCCGGGCGCGCCGCCCCGGAATGGGCGCGCATGGATATTGCGGACCGCGGCACGCTGCTGCGCCGGGCGGGCGAGGTGCTGCGCCAGCGTCAGGCGCATTTCTCGCAGATCATTACCCAGGAGATGGGCAAGCTGTCCGCGGAGGCGTACGCGGAGATCGACAAGTGCGCCCGGGTCTGCGATTACTACGCGGAAGAGGCCCCGCGCTTTCTGGCCGACGAGGTGATGGAATCCGACGCGGCGCGGTCGCTGGTGGCATGGCAGCCGCTGGGCACCGTGCTGGCGGTGATGCCCTGGAATTTCCCCTTCTGGCAGGTGTTTCGCTTCGCCGCCCCGGCGCTCATGGCGGGCAATACGGCCCTGCTCAAGCACGCATCCAACGTGCCCCGCTGCGCGCTGGCCATCGAGGAGGTGTTTCACGAGGCCGGATTCCCCGCAGGCGTGTTCCAGACCCTCATGATCGGCGCACCCCGCGTGGCGGACGTGATCCGCGACCGGCGGGTTCACGCGGTCACCCTGACCGGGAGCGAACCGGCGGGCCGTGCCGTGGCGGCGGTGGCCGGCGAGATGCTCAAAAAGACCGTCCTGGAGTTGGGCGGCTCGGACCCCTTCGTGGTGCTGGAGGACGCGGACCTGGATCTCACCGTGGAACAGGCGGTGGCCTCGCGCTTCATGAACGCGGGCCAGAGCTGCATCGCCGCCAAGCGATTCATCGTGGTGGAGCCGGTGGCCGAGGCCTTTCTGGGCCGTTTCCGGGAAGCGGTGCGTGCTCTCCGGCCCGGAGACCCCTCCAGCGACGCCACCACCCTCGCCCCCATGGCCCGCGAGGATCTGCGCGACACGTTGCATGCGCAGGTGCGTGACTCCATCGCCGCCGGTGCCGTGCCGCTGGAGGGCTGTGAACCCGTGCCCGGCAAGGGGACGTGGTATCGGGCATCCATTCTCGATCGGGTCGCTCCGGGCATGCCGGCGTACGACGAGGAGATGTTCGGTCCCGTGGCGGCCGTCATCCGTGCCCGGGACGAGGACGACGCGGTACGTATCGCCAACGACACCCGCTTCGGACTGGGCGGCAGCGTCTGGACCCGGGACACCGATCGGGGGGAGGCCCTGGCCCGCCGCCTCGCCTGCGGCTGCGCTTTCGTCAACGGCCTGGTGAAGAGCGATCCTCGGCTGCCGTTCGGCGGCATCAAGGATTCCGGCTACGGCCGTGAGCTCTCCCTGCTGGGTATCCGCGAATTCGTCAACGCCAAGACGATCTGGATCCGCTAGTGTTTCGCGTGTCCGAACGCCCGGTACCGCCGGATGACGGCGGGAGGCCGTCATGAGCGTCGCCGAATTCGCCGGCGATACGGTGGAGCGGTTGAGCTACCTCGGCCTCGGGGTGTCCATGCTGGCGGTGGCGCCCGAATTCCTCATGCCCTTTGCCGGCTTTCTGGCGCATCAGGGCAGCCTGAACCTGTTGGGCGTGATCATCGCCGGCAGCCTGGGCGGCACCCTGGGCTCGATCATTCTTTACCTGATTGCCCGCCGTGTGGGCGAGCGGCGCGTGCGGCGCTTCTTTCAGCGCCGGGGGCGGTTCCTGCTGCTGCGTGAATCGGACCTGGACGTGGTGCTCGGCGTCTTTGAGCGGCATGGCGAATGGCTGGTACTGATCGGCCGTTTCGTGCCCACGGTGCGAAGTCTCGTGTCCCTGCCGGCGGGCCTGCTTCCCATGCCGTTTCCGCGGTTCCTGCTGTTCACCCTGGCGGGTACGACCCTGTGGTGCGCGGCGCTTTCCGTGGGCGGTTACGTGCTCGGCGTGCAGTGGCGCGTGCTGGAGAAATGGCTCGGATTCTACGGCACGACCGCCGTCTCGCTGGTGGTGCTGGCGGTGGCGGCGTTCATCCTGTACCGCGTGAAGGAATTCGTCTACGAGCAGCGCTAGCCCGCCCTGAGTCGGGGTGAATCAGGATTCGATCATTCGGGACACACGACGGAAGGGATCACACAAGCCCTTTGACCTGCCTTCCTCTTGAATCTTGAATCTTGAATCTTGAATTTTGAATCCTGAACTTTGTCTCTGATCCTTCCTACCCGCCCGTCATCGACATGAAGCGCAGGAGCTTCTCGGGGCGGTCGCGGAACTCGTGGCGTTCAGGCTTCAGGTCCACGGCACGCCGGATGGCGTCGAACAGTTCCGTGTCGCTGCAGCCGGCACGCAGCAGGGGGCGAAGCTCAAGGTTGTGCTCCTGACCCAGGCAGGTGTAGATGGTGCCGTCCACGGACAGGCGCACCCGGTTACAGGTCTCGCAGAAGTGCTGGGAGATGGGGGTGATGAAACCGATCCTGAGGTCCGTGCCCACCACCTGCATGTAGCGGGCCGGGCCGCCGCCGGGCATCACGCCGGGCACCAGGTCGAAGCGTTCTTCCAGACGGGCCCTGACGGTCTGCAGGTCAAGGTAGTGATCCTGGCTGGCATGACGGCCCGTGTCGCCCATGGGCATGGTCTCGATGAAGCGCAGCGTGAAGCCGTGCTCCAGGCAGAATTCCACCATGTCCTCGAACTCGCCGTCGTTGATGCCCTTCATGGCCACCATGTTGATCTTGATCGGGGAAAGGCCCGCATCCCTTGCTGCCATGAGCCCGTCCAGGACCTTCTCCAGCTTGCCCCCGGTGACCTGCTTGAAGACCTCCGGCTTGAGGGAGTCGAGGCTTACGTTGATGCGGGATACGCCCGCGTCCCTGAGCGCCCGCGCGTGCTTGCGCATGCGCGTGGCGTTGGTGGACAGGGAGATGTCGTTGATGCCGGGGAGGGCTGCAAGCTGTGAGACGAGGTCGGGAAGGTTCTTGCGTACCAGCGGTTCGCCCCCGGTCAGGCGCACGCGCTGCACGCCGAGCCGGCCGAAGGCGCCCATGACCCGGGTGATCTCGTCGAAGGTCAGCCAGTGCCCGGGTTCCTCGAAATCCCTGAACCCCCGGGGCATGCAATAGAAGCAGCGCAGATCACACTGGTCCGTGACCGAAAGGCGTACGTATTCGATCTGCCTGCCGAAACGATCTGTCAGTTGCGCCATGTCAGTGCCACTCCAGGCTGCTTGTTATAGCGTGCCGATCATGGCGCCCCGGGTCACCCGGGGCCGTGGCCCATGGGCGGCCGTGGCGATCATAAGACGCAGGATACGCCAAACAGGACCCGGAAATCCATGATATAAAGGCCGTTGCTTTTCCGGCCCGGCACACAATAACCGCCTGTAATATCAATCGGTTGGGCCATCTGAAGTCGAGTTCCGGCGCCGGGACGGGAAGGTTCCGAACCCGCTGCCGGGCAGGTACACGGTCATGGAGCAATGCAAATGGCGTCCGGCCCGCGAGAAATCGTCACCCCCTTCCGTCCCATCCCCCTGGAGGTCCCGGAGGGGATGAAGCCCAACGAGTTCTTCAACAGCACCGAGAATCTGGCCGACCTGGCCCACAACAACGGCCTGCTGGCGAACCCGGAAAATCTGCTGCTTTACCGAAAGGCGCTCGGTCACAGCAACGAGTTCGACACGTCCATCATCTACAACACCTCCAAGTGCATCCTGGACCCCCTGGCGCGCCCGGTGCGCCGCACCCAGGTGCCTGAGCCGGTCCGTCACGTGTGGAACCGGATGAACGGCATCATCATCGATTACATGCTCGAGCAGTACCCGGACCCCGGCGAGGCACTGGTGCTGGCCGGCGAGGCGAGCCTGGATGCCACCTGGCCGTTGACCTCCCCCGGCGTGCCCAGCATCCGCATGCTGCACAACCACTTCATCGTTTTCCCCATGGAGGACCTCAGGGACGCGCCCCTGGCCGATCCCAAGAACCCGAACCTGACCGATGGCGGGCAGCACAGTCTCTTTCAGGCCTACATGCGCGAGGTCTACCGGGAATTCTTCACCCGTGCCCTGGATCTGAAGGTGCTCGCGCCCGCCGCCGACGAAGATGCCCGGATCGATCTCACCGGCTATCCCCAGGGTCTGCCCAGCTGGGAGATCCGGGGCGGCGCGGACGCCCTCAAAGAAGTGCGTTTCTGGAAGGAGTACGACGAGATCCTGAAAGGCTTCCTGGATTTCTACCGCACCTTCTTCACCCAGGTGTCCACCCGCGGCGCGCCCATGCCGGAGGGCGTGCATTTCCCCGATCAGGTGGAGGAGGTGCTGCTGTTCAACAATGATTTCCTGCGCACCGCCAAGAAGGTGCGCGACCGCTGCATCACGGACGCCCGGTATGCCCATGCCATCCGCTGGCAGCCGGCCTTCAAGCAGATCATCTACCGCAATGACGACGGCAAGCTGATCGTCACCATCAGCCAGAACTCCATCGGCAACGCCATCACGGAACTGCTGGGCGTGGTGGTCAGGCGGGTGCCCGACGCCGAGGCCTACGAGCGCTTCGAGCCGAAGCTGATCGAGCGGCTGCTGGAGGTGCGCCGGCGGCTGATCGAGGCGGATCTGGGGGACGGGGTGGCGACGGATTACTGGGGGGCGGAGTAGGGCGTGGGTTGCGGCCCATGGCCTTTTTGGATCAATGGGGTTGCAATCCGGGCGGCAGACTTTGGGTCAAGTTTCAGCTTGAGGCAAAGGATAAAGACAACTTCAAAGGCTTTCGATCCCCGTTGCACGGGGCTCGAGTTACTTTCTTTGCTTGTCCAAAGAAAGTAACCAAAGAAAAGACACC
>SKOF01000536.1 GCA_007120155.1 Thioalkalivibrio sp.
AAGTGGTTGAGGTGCCGGCAGAAGAATGCATTGAGGTTACTGCTAACGATTCTTAGGTAGCCGTCAGCGACCAAGACCGCAACAGCTTAACAATCTTAGCCCCGCCCAAGTGGCGGGTTTTTTCATGGCTTCGAGAGGAGGCATCATGCCTGACGTAGCTGAGCAAGTCGAAGGCAAGCCGTTCGGCCCCTATGACGATTTTGGCCACTGCCTGCGAGAAAACCAGGATCGTGACGACCCCGAGGCGTTCTGCGGTGCGTTGCAAGAGCGGCTGAAGGATAAGGCCGAACGGCCACAGTTGAACCGCAAGAACTTAGTTGAGCGCAAGGATCTTGAGCTGGAACTGAAAGCGTTCGATGAGGACCGTACCGGCACCTTTACGGGCTACGCGAGCCGCTGGGATATCGTGGACCGGCAGAACGACAAGGTAGTACGTGGGGCTTTTGCCAAGACCTTGAACGACAACAGCGGCATGTTCGTGCTCCTGAACCAGCATGACCCCGACGAGGAGATCGGCCTGGTGCAGGCCCAGGAAGACGAAAAGGGCTTGGTCGTTGAGGGGCAATTTTACATCGATCCAAATGGCGATACCACAAAGGATGTGGATGGCGCCAGATCCGCCTATAACAAGATGCGTTATCGGCACAAGGCAGGCAAGCCACTGCAAATGTCCATTGGCTACCGGGCTATCAACCCGCGCTTTGAAAAAGGCGTGCGGGTACTGCATGAGATTGCATTGGCTGAGATTAGCGTGGTCACCTTCCCGGCGTTGCCCGAGGCTGAGGCCACTGATGTAAAGGCCGAAGAGAAGGCAGGCCGCGTCTTATCCGCCGCGAACACCACGCGTGTGAAGAATGCGCGCGCGGCCGCAGAAACGTTAGCAGAGGCTTTACAGGAGCTCCTGGACAGCACCGAAGCGTCACAGCCGGACAAGAACCACTGTGACGACGAGGCCGAAGCCAAGGACGCTCTAGAAAGCACGACCGAGCCGGCGCATGACCACTCGGACGTGAGTGACGAGCCCATGGAGCAGTTGCGCAAGGCGCGCCTGGAGATGGCGCTACTAAAGCAACGCCCATGGATAGAAGAGGCCAAGAAGGCCGTCAGACAAGACAACTAAGGAGACATCATGGACGCAAATGAACTCAAGAAGTTCACCGACGAGTTCCAGGAGGCATGGGCGCACGTCAAGACCATGCACGAGGATACGCGGTCTATCAGTGACGAGCTGAAGGCCACTCGGGAGCAGGTCAACTCATGGGTTGAGAAGCTCGACGGGGTGGACAAGGACTCATTAGTCAAGGTTCAAGGTCGCCTCGACGAGCTGGAAACCAAGCTGAATCGCCCTATGGCGGAGCGTCACGGCGGCGGCGAAGAGAAGCTCGACAAGAACATGGAGAGCTTGTGGAGTCACCACTTCAAGGCGATGCGACTCGACAACACGCAAGAGAATCGTGAGGCTGCCACCAAGGCATTCTCGAAGTTCCTGCGCGTCGGCAAAGAGCACATGAGCCAAGATGAAATTAAGCTGCTGAGCACGCAGGACAACGAGGCTGGCGGCTTCCTGGTGGTGCCCGAGTACGCCAACGAGATCATCAAGGACATTGCCGACATAAGCGAGTTTCGCCCTATCGCGCGGGTGCGGCAGAGCCGCGCAGGTAGCTTCCAGATTCCCAAGCGCACTGGACGCGTGCAAGGTGGCCGCGTAGGCGAGGCGGAGACTGCGAGCGAAAGCAACAGCACGTATGGCCTGGAAACTATCCCCAATGCCAAGTACTTTGTGTACACGCGCATCACCCATGAGGACTTGCAGGACAGCGCTTTCAACATGGAGCGGGAGATCCGCGACGATGCCGGCGAGGAGTTCGCCTTCATGGAAGGCCAGGACTTCGCGGACGGTAGCGGCGTCAACAGGCCCCAAGGCATCTGGACGCACCCGGACCTGGTAGAGGTCAAGAGCGGCGACGCCAACGACATCACCTACACGGGCCTGGTCCGCGTCTCACACGGCACTAGTGACGCTAGTGTGGGCGCGTTCAACCGGAACTACCACCGCAATGCGCGGTTCCTGTTCAACATGGTGTCGCTCGGGCAGGTTCGCCTTTTGGAGGACACCGCTAACCAGCTCATCTTCATGCCACCGACGGCAGGCGCACCCGCAACCATTCTCGGCTTTCCCTACACCATCATTCCTGCCGCACCGAACCCCGCTGCTGGCGCTTACCCCGTTGTATTCGGTGACGTGCGCGCCGGCTATACCATCGTTGATCGGCTCGGCATCGAGATGCTGCGCAACCCCTACACGGAGGACACCAGCGGCATCGTGCGCTTCACTCTCTACCGGCGTACCGGCGGGCAGGTTGTACTGCCCGAGGCGCTGCGCAAGATGAAGAACGAAGCTGACTAAGCGCTTTTGAGGCTCTAGCTGAGCCTTGATTTTTGGAGGGAACATGGCATCACGAGACATGCTTACACGACTGGCGTTCAGAAACGCCTATGACGCCGCCACTGTGAGCGATGACGGCAACACTAACGGCGCGATCATCGATACGCAGGATTATGAATCGGTGACGTTCATCTTGCGCGTTGGCGCACGCACGGACGGCGACTACAGCTTTAACAAGCTGGAACATGGTGACGCGTCGAACCTGTCTGATGCTGCTGACGTGCCGGACGGGTTCATCCTTGGCGACATGGATGCGGTGGTTGACGAAGCCAACAGCATGCACGCCGTTGGCTACGTTGGGACCAAACGCTATGTCCGCATGGTCGTCAACGCAGCTGAAACAACTTCGGGCGCTCACGTGTCCGGCGTTGCCGTACTCGGTCACGCGCGCCACGCGCCGGCGAGCTAGTTAGATGCGGGTCCGCATGCTTAAGTCCCTGCCCGGCAGCCCTGACGGACTGCGCGTCTACGCCTATCAAGCCGGGCAGGAATACGACGAGGCCAGCAACCCACCTATGAGCGAGGGGCTGGCCACCAACTTTCTAGGCCAGGGTGCTGCCGCCCGTGTGAACGCTAAGGGCATGGGCGCGGCGCCTGAGAATAAACGCATGCCCGCGCCGGCTGAGAACAAGGTGACGCGGCCAGATTACGACGAGCTGAGCATCGCTGAGGTGCATGAGGCTATCGAGGCGGGACGGTTGAGCCGTGAGGACGCCCTACGCTTCGAGCGTCAGGGCCGCCAGCGTGTGACCCTACTGCGCGATCTAGAGGGCTGAGAGAGGCGGGTGAGGCAACGTGTACACCGTTAGGGTGAAGACCGCGCCCGCCATTGAACCCATCTTCTCTGACGACGCTGCGGTTGAAGCGCTCATTCCCTCTGTGCGTCAACAGGTAGAGGCGTACCTGCGGCGGGCACTCATCACGCAGACGTTAGAGCTGCACCTCGACGCGTTCCGCGACCCGTATGCAGCGACGGGACAGTACCAGTTCAGCCACGCGAACCGGGAGATCTACCTACCCCGGCCGCCCCTACAAAGCGTGACCGCAATCCGTTACCGCACCCTGGCTGGCGATGAAAAGACGCTGGACAGCGATCAGTACCGTGTGGACACGCGTAGTGAGCCGGGCAGAGTCTACCCGCTTATCGCTGTAGGCTGGCCCACCGACCTGGACACTCACGGGGCTGTAACCATCGAGTACGTGGCGGGCTACGGCGGCAGTGACGGTGACGTGCCAGACGTTATACGTGAAGCCATCTTGAGCTACGCGAAGGGCCTTGCCAGCCGACTGTCCCGCCCCGGCGTGACATCCGAAAGCATCGATAATGCCAGCCGCACGTATGAGGCTAACGGCGGGCAACTGCCCGGCCTCACGCAGGTCATGCTGCAACCCTACCGGGTGATGATGTGACCTGGGTTGCCGACTACTTCAACCAGACGATAAGCATCAAGCGGCAGAAGGTGGATGCTGACGGCAACACGCTTTACAACGCCGACGGTACGCCACAGTTCGAGACGGCCACTATCAAGGGGCGGTTCGTAGAGGACCGCCGTCTTGTCCGTGACGCCAGCGGCCGTGAGGTCGTTAGCGAAGCGAAGTTGTCCACCATCGAGGCCATCCGCCCGGACGACCGGGTGGTAGACGATGGCCGCGAGTACGCTGTGCTGCACCTCGCTAAAGCAAGAGATGTAGATGGCGTGTTCAGCCACTACGTGGTGAGGCTATGAGCGTTCGCGTTAGCGCCGAAGCTAACTTCGACTTCACCGAGATTACCCAGGAGACGAAGCGTGAGCTGTCCAAGGAGGTGGTGCGCAGCGCCACCAACATTGACCGGAACGCTAAGCGCAAAGTCAACGTAGACCATGGGCGGTTACGCTCATCCATTCACGTTAAATACCGCGACCCGCCTGAGCCTGTCGATGCCGAGGTGATCGTTGGTGCTGACTACGGCAAGTTCCTCGAGTTCGGCACCGGCCCTCGAGGACGTGACAGCGACCTTAACGCCATGGCGGAGCAGGCACGTCAAGAGATGGGATATCAGTACGGTCCTGCCGGCAAGCTGCCGCCCATCGACGTGTTCCTTGACTGGGGTCGCCGTAAGCGCCTTGATCCCGCCGTGACCATGGCCATCTGGTTCACCATCGGCATGCATGGTATGCGCGCCAAGCCATTCCTGTTCCCCGCAGCAAGTGAGGAGCGAGAGGCGTTCTTCTCACGCGTCAACCAGGCGCTCGACAGGATCAAGTGATGCTTGTCAAGGACATCACCGACTACCTGGCAGCCGAGAATGTCGGCACAGTCGGCGTGGATCTGTTTTACAACGACATGCCGCCCGAACCTGACACCGGCGTGATGATCGAAGATCTGACCGGTGGCGTACCTGACTACGTGCATGATGACAATGCGCCACTGGTGCATCACTTGCGCTTTCAGGCGTTCAGTCGCGGACCAAGCTACGACGCGGCGGAAGCAAAAGCGCAGGCCGTGTATACGGCACTGCAAAAGCTGCGCGCCGGCGGCTCGATCAACGGTAGCAGCTACGAAGCTGTGATCCCGACGAGCGACCCCGCCAAATTCAGCACCGACATGCAGCGTCGCGTTGTTTTTCACCAAGAGTTCGAGGTCATCAAGACCTAACCCCAAGACAACTCAATAGAAAGGACTGGATATGCCTCAAGCACGGTTTATCCATGGCGCCAAACTGTTCGAGGGTGACGACCTCGTTGGCGAGGCTGGCATGGAGTACACCCAGATCAAGCTGGTTACCAGCGTTGGACTGCCATTCGGCTTCGACGTTGACGACGTGGAGAGTACGTCGCAGGACTCTGCCGACTTTACGCGGGAGTTTGTACCCGGCCTGGTGACTCGGCAGGACTGCCCGATTCAGATCCGGTTTGATCCGCACGATGTGGCTCACCGTGATCTTGTCGATGCTGCAGAGGCTCGCACACTCAGAGCCTTCAAGGTTGAGCTGCCGCTAATCGATTCAACCAACTCGACACCGTTCAGCGTTGAGTGGAACGGCTACCTCAAACTGCCATCCGTTCCCAACATTGGGCTTGGCGAGATCCTGAACTTAGAGGGCACCGTCAAGGTTGCCTCCACACTCACCATCACGGTTGAAGCTGCATAAGCACTTTGCGGGCCTCCGGGTCCGCTATCTAGCAAGCCATATTCAGAGGGAGGAACATGGTCAGCAAATCCTACATCATGGTTCACAGCGAGGATGAGGACGGGGGCGGACGCCAGTACAAGGCGCGGTTTACGCCCAAGGCTATCCGCATCTTGCGGGACAACAGCGACCTCTCCAAGGACGACTTTCGAGCCGAAATCGGCAAGGGCGATATCGAGACCGTAAGCCTCCTGCTGGCTGCCTGCATCGTTGCGGCTGGCGAAAAAGTATCATTCGAGGAGGCCAGGGATGTCGTGGAAGACCTCGACAACTTGTATATCATCAGCCTGTTTGAGTCCCTGCAACAGCAGCATGGTGCGGGGGGCGATACAAAAAACCGTCGCAAGGGCCTGAAAAGCTAGATGTAGATGAGCTGGAGGCCGCCTGCCGCGTCCGCTTCGGCATGTCCAAGGTTGAGTTTGAGTTCGCGACGTGGCGGGAATTATCACTGATGCTTGAGCAGGTGAAGCACGTGCGGCAGGAGGCGGACTACCGCGCTGGCGTGGTTGCCTCGATCATGGCGAATGCGCATCGCGGCAAGGGCCATTCAGGCTATAAACCCGGCGACTTCTTCCCATCGTTAAAGCGTGAGCCTGAATACATCTCTGCGGAGACGGCCGCGAAGGCGTTTACGGCACTTGCACAGGTATCCCCTGACGTGGTGGTTAAGGGATCGGCGTAAACGTGTATAACGCAACTTTGCAGGTGCCGACCGCTGGCCCCCACGTGAACGTGTAACTAAAGCCCCGCGACCAGTACCACCACGTTGCGGTTGCGTAGTCCCGCGTTGAGTATGTGGTGACCTCTTCGGGCGAGCCGTACTTGTCCCGCACCTCGTCTATGCGGTGATCGCAGTTTGGCGAGTCCAGTAGGGCGCAGCCGGATAGGAGCAAGACGACGGTAAGTAGGGCAGCTAATTGTCTCATGCCTTTCACCATAGGCGTTAGGAGGTGTTTGTGGCAAGGGAGCTAAGGGTTCGTGTAGCTGCGGACACCTCGCAATTTGAATCGTCGATGCGGTCCATGCAAGAGCGTATGGACCGAGTGGGCCGCTCCATGACAGACGTGGGGCGTCGCATGACCACAACGGTCACGGCGGGCATCGTTGCCGTAGGCACTGCCGCTATTGTGGCGACGAACCGCCTTGGCAACATGGCGGACGAGTTGCTGGATCTTGAGCAGCAAACGGGCCTTACCACCGACCAGTTACAGGAGTTTCAGAACGTCGCTCGTGTGGCGGGCGTGTCCAGCGATGCCCTTGCGCGTGCAGCTCGCGGCTTGCAGACGCAGATGCGTGCCACGGGTGACGAATCAGCGCAGTTTCGCAACGCGTTGAACATGCTTGGCATCAGCGCGCGTGACGAGGCCACGGGCGGGCTGCGCCGCATGTCGGAGCTCATGCCGGAGATCCTTACCGGGTTGCGCGGCATGGAGAACCAGACAGACCGCAACAGTCTCGCCATGCA
>SKOF01000484.1 GCA_007120155.1 Thioalkalivibrio sp.
CACCACGATGGCGATGCCGTTGTTGACCACCTCACTGTTGCCGAAGCTTCGCGGCGTGCGCGCCAGCACCCGAATGGCCTCGCCGGACTCCAGCAGGGGCAGCAGGCGCGCCTCCACTTCGCGCATGTGTCCGGTCATGGTCTCGTAGCTCGTGCCCTCCGGTGCCGTGGCGAAGACGAAGAAGGCACCGCGGTCCTCCCGGGGCGCGTACTCATTGGGGATCACCTGGATCAGTACGGCGATGACGGTGAACAGCGCCACCAGCACCAGACCCGTCACCAGGGGCACCTTGAGCGCCGCCTCCAGGATGCGGGAATAGAGCCGGCCCAGGCGGTCGAATCCGACCGACATCACGTGGCTCAGACCGGAATCCTGATTGTCGCGACGGATCAGGCGCGCGCACATCACCGGCGACAGGGTGAGCGCGACGATGCTTGAAAAGGCCACTGCCGCGGCCATGGCAAGGGCGAACTCGGTGAACAGTCTCCCGATGTTGCCCTGCAGAAAGGCCAGGGGCACGAACACCGCGATCAGCACCAGCGTGGTGGCCACCACGGCGAAACCCACCTGGCGCGCGCCGCGATAGGCGGCAAGCAGGGGCGGCTCACCCAGTTCGATGCGCCGGTGGATGTTCTCCAGCATCACGATGGCATCGTCCACCACCAGACCGATGGCAAGGATCAGCGCCAGCAGGGTCAGCAGGTTGACGGAGAAACCGAGCGCATACAGCGCGATGAACGCGGCGGTGAGCGAAACCGGCACGGTCACCGCGGGGATGAGCATGGCGCGCACGTTGCCCAGGAACAGGTAGATGACCAGGATCACCACGCCCATGGCGATGAACAGGGTGATGAAGACCTCCTGGATCGCGCCCTCGATGAACACCGACGTGTCGTAGCTCATGTTGAGCGTGACGCCGTCGGGCAGCGTCGGCCGCAGGCGCTCGGCCTGTTCCTTCACCGCCCGGGCGGTCTCCAGCGTATTGGCCGTCGATTGCTGGATGATCCCGAGCCCGACCATGGACTGCCCGTTGCCGCGAAGCTCCGTACGCTCGTCGGCCGGTCCGACCTCCACCCGGGCCACCTCTCCCAGCCGGATCAGGTGCCCGTCGTCGCCCTGGCGCACCACCAGGCGGGCGAATTCCTCCGGTGTGCTGTAGGCGCGGGCGACACGCACGTTGAATTCCCGTTCCACCGATTCCACGCGCCCGGCGGGCAGTTCCACGTTCTCCCGGCGCAGGGCCTGTTCCACATCCTCCACGGTAAGCGCCCGGGCCGCCAGCGCCTCCCGGTCCAGCCAGATACGCATGGAATAGGTGAGCGCACCGCCCACGCGCACCAGCGCCACGCCCTCCACCACCGACAGACTGTCCACCAGGTAACGCTCGGCGTAGTCGGTGAGTTCCATGCGGTTGAGGCGGGTGCTGGAGAGGTTCAGCCACATGATGGGATCCGCGTTGGTGTCCGCCTTGAACACCATGGGCGGATCGGCCTCGTCGGGCAGCTGACGCACCACGCGGGCGACCGCCTCGCGCACGTCGTTGGCGGCGGCATCCACATCCCGGTTCACGTTGAATTCCACGGTGATCCGGGACCGCCCGTCGGTGCTGTCGGACTGGATCCAGTCGATGCCCTCGATACCGCTCACCCGGTCCTCGATCAGCTGGGTGATCCTGGATTCGATGATGGCGGCATTGGCCCCCGGGTAGTCCGTGAGGATGGTGACCACCGGCGGGTTGATGTCCGGATACTCCCGGAGCGGAAGACGATCAAACGAGATGATGCCGAAGGCGACGAGCAGCAGGCTGAGAACACTGGCAAAGACCGGCCGGCGATTGGCCAGATCCGAAATGATCATGACGCGGTGTCCCCGGACCCGGACGCATCACGGGTGCGCACCTCCACCCGGGCGCCCGCACTGATGCGGTGGGAGCCCTCCACCACCACCCGCATGCCTTCCTCCAGGCCGTCCAGCACCTCCACCCGGCCCGGAGCACGGCGCCCCGTGACAATGCGCAGGCGTTCGACCCGGTCATCCTCGCCGACAACAAAGACATATTGCTCGTCACGCAGGGGGACCAGCGCCGACTCGGGGACGGACAGGGACACCGCCGGATCCTTCATCAGGCGCACGGTCAGGAGCATGCCGGGGCGCAGCAAGCCGTCCGGGTTGGGGATCTCTGCACGCACGGTGCCGGCGCGCGTGCCCGGGTCGACGCGCGTGTCGATGGAGGTCACCTTGCCGGAGAACGCCTCGCGCGGGTACGCGGCGCTGCGGGCCACGATCTCCTGCCCGGGGGCGATGCCCGGCAGAAAGGTCTCGGGCACGGTGAAATCCAGCTTCACCACCCTGACATCGTCCAGGGTGGTGATCAGCGTGTCCGGGTTGACCAGCGCACCGACGCTGACGCGACGCAGACCCAGCATGCCGCTGAACGGTGCACGCACCTCCCGGTCATCGAGCCGGGCGCGCGCGGCCTCGAGCCGGGCCTCGGCCTCACTGACGCGGGATTCCTGTTCATCCAGGCGCTGGCGCGGCAGGTTGCGTTCCGCCACCAGGCCGCGAATGCGCTCCAGTTCGCGGCGCTGCTCGGTCAGGCGTACCTCCGCCTCACGCAGCTCCGCCTGCTCCTCCGCGGTATCCAGCCGTACCAGCAGATCGCCCCGGCGCACCTGCTGGCCGTCGGTGAACTCAAGGGACGCCACGCGTCCGGTCACCTTGGCGGCCAGGTCCACGGACTCGTTGGCGCGTACGGTGCCCAGGGACTCCAGGGTGGTCACGAACGAATCCCGGCCCACCGGCACGACCACCACCGGCGTGATCCCCCCGCCGTTGGACGCGCCGGGCCCGTCCCCCCGGGGTTCGAACTGGTAGACGAATACAACCGCCCCGCCGATCGCCAGGATCAGCACCAGTGGCGCCAGAAGCTTCTTCACGCTGTGGACCCTCTGCCGGTCAACCGGGAAAAGTCAGCACATTACACCACCATGGGCCGGTCGGACCACGCCATCGCCGTTCAACCCCGTCCATGGGGCGCGCCGAAGTCCAGGATCGGGCCCCGGGGGATGATGCCTGAGGGATTGATCTGCCTGTGGCTGCCGTAGTAGTGGGTCTTGATCTGCTCCAGATTGACCGTCCCGGCGATGCCTTCCACCTGGTAGAGCTCCCGGGTAAAGGCCCAGAGGTTCGGGTAATCGATGAGTCGCCGCCGGTTGCACTTGAAGTGGCTGTAGTAGACGGCATCGAACCGGACCAGCGTGGTGAACAGACGCCAGTCGGCCTCGGTCAACCGGCCACCCACCAGGTAGCGCTGCTCCGACAGACGGCCCTCCAGCCAGTCCATGGTGTCGAACAGGGCATCGAACGCCCGGTCGTAGGCTTCCTGGGATGCCGCAAACCCCGCCCGGTACACGCCGTTGTTGAGGGTGTCGTAGACACGTTCGTTGACCGCGTCGATCTCCGGGCGCAGCGCTTCCGGATAATAGTCCGCATCGCGATCCGTGAAGGCATCGAAGGCGCTGTTGAACATGCGGATGATCTCGGCGGATTCGTTGTTCACGATGGTATCGCGCTGCTTGTCCCACAACACCGGCACCGTAACGATCCCGGTGTAGTCCGGATCAGCCCGGGTGTAGAGTTCGTGCAGGTAACGGGCGCCGTGGAGATGATCCGGCGTGGAACCGGGATGGGCCTCGAAGCTCCAGCCCGGGTCGTGCATGAAGGGGTTGACCACCGATACGCTGATGAGCTTTTCGAGGCCCTTGAGCTTCCGGAAGATCAGGGTGCGATGCGCCCAGGGGCAGGCCCAGGACACGTACAGGTGATAGCGGTCCGGCTCGGCGGGAAAACCGCCCTCGCCGCTCGGACCCGGTGAACCGTCGGGGGTGATCCAGTGGCGGAACTGGGAATCCTTGCGTACAAACTCGCCGTCTTCCGTCTCGGCCTCCAGCCAGTCCTCGCGCAGTGCTCCATTGACCATCAGACTCATGAGAATCGACTCCGGTTGCCGCGCCGCGCCCGATGAAAGCGGGATGGGTCGGGCATCCGGCGCATCGTAGGTGTGACATGTGTCCGGCATCGGGAGTTCATCCGGGTGCCGGCCAGCCACCTGGGGACCCACCTGGTGGACATCGGCTTCCGTGCCGTGGCACACCCGGACCACCCCCTGCACCGGCTCGACCGCCCCGTCACCGGCAACGATCTGAAGGGCCATCTGCAGGTGGTGATTCGTGATTCGGGCACCGGGAATCGCGCCGACATCGGCTGGCTCGCGGCCGAGCACCGCTGGACGGTGACCCACTTTGACACCGCACTGGCGGCCCTCGAGGCGGGACTCGGCTTCGGGTGGCTGCCGGAACATCGCCTGGCCGACGCGCTGGAGAGGGGCACGCTTGCGGCGCTGCCACTGGTGGCCGGCGGGCAGTACAGCGCGCCCCTGTACCTGATGTTCGGGGATGAGGACAACGCCGGGCCCGCGACGCGCGCGCTGGCCCGGGTCCTCACCGACGCCTGCCGGACCGCGCACCCGCCCGGCGGCGCATGATCGTGCAGCCGACCACGTCCACCGCCCGCTCGACAAACGGGGGTGCCTCCGCGGTCCTTTCGGCTGATAATGTGGCGGGACAGGAATCTTTTGCGCCGGGGTGCCCGAGAGAACGCCCATGAACATACGAGGAGAGGATTCGATGATCCGGATGTCGTGGCGCACCCGCGGCTCCGCCACGACGACCGGCAGCGCCGGACGGATGCACACGGGCATCGGGCGGCGGATGCCCCGTATGCCGGCGTGTCGCCTGCACGACACCGTGCCCGCACCCCGGGAGCCCATGCAGCAGTGAACCACGACAGCCAGCAGGATGCGGGCAAGACGGATACAGGCGCATTTGAAGTCGATCCAGCCACCGGGGATCGGGCTTCCGCCGTCGCGCGGCGTCCCATTCTGCCCGGATGGCTGCGGGGTCAGACGGGCCAGCGCCGCGCCATCGTCATCGCGTTCGTGCTGGTGCTGCTGGGCCTGTCCTATGCCCAGTGGCCCCGTGGCCCGGACCTGCTTGCCTATGACCTGGCCGCGCGCCTCATTCCCGCCGAAGCGGGCCTTGCCGGCGTGGCACTCGTGGATACGGGTCCCGGCCCCGTTGACTATGACGTCCTCGCCCGTGCCGTGGACATCCTTGCCGCCCAGGGCGTGAACCGGCTCGGCATCTACCTGCCCCTGCATCAGCGTCAGTCCCCACCGGACATGCAGTCCCTGATCCTGGAGTCCGACCGGGGCGCGCTTGGTGCGCCCGCCCCGGCATGGCTGACACGCCTGGACCGGGATGCCCGCCTTGCCGACGCCCTGCGCCGCCACGGGGGAGCCGTACTGGCCGCCTTTCCGGACGCCACCGGTGACACGGCCCGGGGTGGGACGCTGAGCCGGATCAATGCGGCACCCATGGCCTGGTATGCCCGGCCGTGGCTTGCGATGTTTATGCGAACGCCCGGTCCGGCCCGCCTGGAGACGCCCTTGCAGGCGCCCCTGCCGGATCTCGCCAGCGTCGCGCGTGACGTCGGTGCCGCGCTGCCTGTCACCGCGCCCACCGGGGTCAGGCTCGCCGTCAACGAACCCGGCGGGCCTTGGGCCGGGTTTCTGCTACCCCTGTTGAACCACGGTGACGCCGCGACCGCGCAGATCAGGCTCGAACCCGGCCGCGGGGTGCGCCTGGGCACTGAACTGCGCCCCCTCGGACCGGACCTGTCGGCCCATCCGATCCCCCCACGCCGGGACCCCCGCGCGAACGGTCTGCTTGTCTACGATCTGGATACGCTGCTGGCCGGCAACGCCAGCCTGGAAGGGCGCACCGTCATCCTCGGGCGGGTTGACAACCAGGCCCCGTCGGTGAATCTGGGCTCGGGCGTGACACTGCCGGACGCCGTCTGGCAGACCTATGCCCTGGGCAGCCTGATGGACGGACGCGCCATATGGGTGCCCGCCTGGTTCCACGGCATCGAGCGGGTGCTGCTGTTACTGGTGGGACTCTACCTGTTGGCCCTGCCCCTGCAACTGACCAGCCGCACCGCGGGCCTGCTGCTGTCACTCCTGATCGTGGTGGTGGTGTTCAACGCCGGCATCCTGATGCTGCTGGTGCACCACATGTGGTTGCCCGTCACCCTGCCGGTCCTCGCCCTGCTGGCGGGTCACGGGTTGTTATGGGCCTGGCTGCGCCACACGGACATCCTGTCCCGGGACCGCCGCGATGCCTCGGAGGCCCATTATCAGCTGGGCAGCCTGTTGCGATCCCAGGGACAGCTTGAGCCGGCCTTCGATCACCTGCGCCGCGTGCGCAATGTGGACGAACCCCTGTGCCAGCAGCTGTACCAGCTTGGCCATGACCTGGTGCGCCGCCGCCAGTATGCCCGGGCCATGGACGTGTACACGCATCTGGACACCGTCTCCCCCCGTTATCGGGACGTGCCGGTACGCATCCTGCGTTTGCGCGGCGTGTCCAAACCGGCCCGCAAGCGCCTGGGACAGGATCTCACCAGGATGGAGAACACCCTGATTGTCGATGGCGACACCCTGGAGAAACCCACCCTCGGACGCTACCAGATCGAGCGCCAGCTGGGGCGTGGCTCCATGGGCATCGTCTACCTGGGCGTGGATCCCAAGATCAGCCGCAAGGTGGCGATCAAGACCCTGGCCCTGAATCAGGAGTTCGAGACGGAACTGCTCGAGCAGGTGAAGATGCGCTTCTTCCGGGAGGCGGAGGCCTCCGGCCGCCTCAACCACCGCAACATCGTCACCATCTACGACGTGGGCGAGGAGCACGACCTGGCCTTCATCGCCATGGATTACCTGGAGGGCACGGCCCTGGACGCCTACACACGGGCGGACAACCTGCTGCCCGTGGGCGAGGTCCTGGAGGTATGCGCCCAGGTGGCGGACGGGCTCGCCTATGCCCATGGCCAGCAGGTGATCCATCGGGACGTCAAGCCCGCCAACGTCATCTACGACCGCGACAAGGGTTCGGTCACCATCACCGACTTCG
>SKOF01000524.1 GCA_007120155.1 Thioalkalivibrio sp.
CGCGAATGAAATCCATCACGTCGGGATGGGAAATGTCGAAGGTCGCCATCTGTGCACCGCGCCGACCACCGGCCGAAGACACGGTAAAACACATCTTGTCGTAGATGTCCATGAACGACAGCGGACCGGAGGTGTAGGCCCCTGCCCCGGACACGTAGGCGCCCTTGGGACGCAGAGTAGAAAATTCGTAGCCGATGCCGCAACCGGCCTTGAGCGTCAACCCGGCCTCATTGACCTTGCCGAGAATCTCGCGCATGGAATCTCCGATGGTGCCCGAAACCGTGCAGTTGATGGTCGAAGTCGCCGGCTTGTGATCCAGTGCGCCGGCGTTCGAGGTGATGCGCCCTGCCGGAATGGCGCCGCGGCGAAGCGCCCACAGAAATTCACGGTACCAGAGCTGGCGGGCCTCGGGATCGGCCTCGACTTCGGCCAGCGCCTTGGCCACGCGCTTGTAGGTATCGTCGATTTCCTGGTCCAGTATTTCCCCCGTTTTGGACTTCAGGCGATATTTTTTGTCCCAGATGTCCAGGGACGCTTCCTGGAATGCGATCTCCGGGAGTGCTGCCGTCAAGGCCTCTGCCGAAACACTCATGCTACCAACCTCTTGATATTATATGCTTGTTTTAAGTTATACACAGGTTGTGAGACTATTTGTTCACAACTTGTTGTGCCCACATTTCCTGCCAAACACAATATCTTGTGTCAGGGAACAAGCTTACGATTTTTAGCATCATGAATCAAGTCGTGTGAGTAAAATCACACTCATGTTCGAAATCGTGCTCTACCAACCCGAAATTCCGCCCAATACCGGCAATATCATGCGCCTGTGTGCCAATGCGCCGGCCCGTCTCCACCTGGTCGAACCTCTGGGGTTCGCCCTCGATGACCGGCGCCTGCGCCGAGCCGGCATGGATTATCGCGATCGCAGCGTGCTTGAACGCCATGTCGGTCTCGATGATTGCCTGGATCATCTGGAAAATCGCCGCTGGCTTGCCTTTTCGACCCGTTCGGAGCGGATTTATTCGGACTGGGCCTATCAGCCCGGTGATGTGTTGTTGTTCGGTCCGGAAACCCGGGGCCTGCCCGATGAGGTACTGACAGCCATTCCACCGGACCAGCGCTTGCGGATACCACAAATGCCGCAGTCACGCAGCCTCAACCTGAGCAACGCGGTGGCCATTGTTTTGTTCGAAGCCTGGCGGCAGAATGGTTTCGACGAATCGATCGGAACCGTTACTCGGTCTCGCGCTTGAGCTCGCGTTCCATCAGCACCCGCACCCCCTTGCGCGCATCCCAGTCCTTGAACAGGATGCCGTGGACCTGTTCGCTAATCGGCATATCCACACTCATGCGTTCGGCCAGGCGCATGGTTTCCCGTGCGGTCTTGATGCCTTCGACCACCTGGCCGATCTCGGCCACGGCGTCTTCGACGCTCTTGCCCTGCCCCAGGGCAATTCCCAAGCGGCGATTGCGCGAGAGATCGCCGGTGCAGGTCAGGACCAGGTCACCGATTCCGGCCAGACCGGTCAGGGTGCGCGGGTCAGCCTCCATGGCCCGTCCCAGCCGCATGGTTTCGGCCAGCCCGCGTGTAATCAGGGCGGCGCGGGTATTGGCGCCCAGTTCAAGTCCGTCGGCGATGCCACAGGCAACCGCCATGACATTCTTGATTGCACCCCCAAGTTCCGCCCCAACCAGGTCGGCGGTGTAGTAGGCGCGAAAGCCCGATCCATGCAAAAGGCCGGCCCAGGCCTCACCAAATTCCGGATCGCTGGCCGCGGCCGTGACCGCCGTTGGCAGTCCCGCAGCAACCTCCTTGGCGAAGGATGGCCCGGAAATCAGCGCCAGGGGAATGTCGGGTCCGAGGATATCGGTGGCCACCTCGTGCAGCAGGCGCCCACTGCCCGGCTCGAACCCCTTGCAGGCCCAGGCCAGGCCGATGTCGGCATCCAGCCTTGAACGGATGCGAGTGACCATATCGGAGAACGCGTGGCTGGGCGTGACGACCAGCACCCGGTCGATCTCCGCCATGACCGTATTCAGATCAGCGCTGATCTCGATGTTCTCGGCGAGGCTGAATTCTGGTAGATAGCTCTGATTGACCCGCTGCCGTTGCATGGTGTCGGCCTGGGACTCGTCCCGCGCCCACAGGCGCACCGCATGGCCATTGCGCGCGAGTTGCATGGCCAGTGCGGTGCCCCAGGAGCCGGCACCAAGAACGGCAACGGTGGTTGTCACTGAGTGCTGTCAGTCGAGGGTACGCCCTCTTCCCCGCTGGCCTGGGCCTGAGCTTCGGCCATGCGCTGACGGAAGATGCCTTCGAAATTGATCGGCTGCATCGGTGGCAGGTAAAAGCCGCCGGCGGTCACCATGCTGGAAATCTGGGCACGGTTGTACGGGAACAGCACGTTTGGACACAAGACATTGACCACGTAGGGCATCTGTTCCTCGCTGAATCCGGCGAACTGGAACAGTCCACCGTACTGCACCTCGCAGATGAAGGCCGTTTTTTCGCCCTGCTTGGCGGTGACAGTGACGGTCAGGATGATTTCCCAGCGGCCTTCATCGATCTGGTTGGTGCGCTGTGACAGGTTCAAGTTGATATCCGGCTGGCCCTCGTTCTGGCTGAGCTCGGTTGGCGATGGCGCCTCGAAGGAAGCGTCCTTGAGGAACACATGCTGGACGGCCATTTGCGCGGCCTGCTGTTCCTCTTGATTGCCGGCCTGAGCGCCAGCACCTGCATTTGGAGTTTCGTCTGCCATTTCCTGAATTTCCTTTTCAATAAGTGGATGGTTTGGGTTTCGAATCAATTCGCCTTGTTGGGGCGCCATTGTTTCATTTTGATTCGGCGCTGCCTAAAGCCGGTCACTCTGCCTCGGTCTCGGCCTGATCTTTTTTCTTGCCTTTCGGCCGGTCTTTTTTCTTGCCGGACGACTTGGCCTTGTGACGACTGACCGGTTGCTGGTCGCTGATCCACTGGGTCAGTCCGCCGCTGAGCACATTCACGTTGCTGAATCCCAGCTTGACCAGTTTATTGGCCATTTGCGGTGAGACCTGGCCGTTCTTGCAATACACCAAAACCGGGTCATCCTTGCGCTTGAGCAGTTTCTGATCGCCGGCCTCGATCCGCGAGGGCGGCATGTGCATCGCTCCGATGATGTGTCCGGCTGCATGATCGGTGCTATTGGAGACATCCAACACCAGGGCATCGTCCTGGTTGATCAGGCGAACCGCCTCGCGGGTGCCGATCTCTCGCCACTTGCGCGCCAGGCGCGCGAGCTCCCAGGCGATCCATGCCGCCAGCACCACGGCGAATAGCCCGGTTAGGATCGGATGATTGCCAATGAATTCCAGAATTTGTTCCATGAATCTGCAGGGTCTGGCCAAAGCCGCCCATTATCCTTGATTCTGTCCGTTGATACCAGCACCCCCGGACATTCGTGTGGGATAATTGAGCAATCCATTCAACGCCAGGACTTTCAATGAGTGCACGCACACCGTTGACTTTGCTCATTCTCGACGGCTGGGGCCACCGCGAACCCGCCCCTGACAATGCCGTCAGCGCCGGGAACACGCCAAACTGGGACCGGCTGTGGAGTGAATGCCCGCACGCCCTGCTCGAAACCTCGGGCGAAGCGGTCGGTTTGCCGGCCGGGCAGATGGGCAACTCGGAAGTCGGTCACATGAATATCGGCGCCGGTCGCATCGTGTACCAGGAGCTGACCCGGATCGGCAAGGCCATTTCCGACGGTGAATTCGTTTCCAACCCGGCCCTGACCGAAGGCTTGAACAAGGTCCGGGAATCCGGCGGTTGCGTGCATATCATGGGCCTGCTCTCACCCGGCGGTGTACACAGCCACGAGGATCACCTGCTGGCCACGCTGCAACTGGCGCTGGACTCCGGTGCCAAATCGGTGGCCGTCCATGCCTTTCTCGACGGGCGCGATACCCCACCGCGCAGTGCGCAGCCTTCGATCCAGCGACTGGAAACGGCTGTTGAAGACAATGACCGGGCCTCGGTCGCCACGGTTATCGGACGCTACTGGGCCATGGATCGCGATCAGCGTTGGGAGCGCACGGAGCGGGCCTGGCGGGCGATCGTGGATGCTGATTCGGAAATTACGGCCGAATCACCATCACAGGCGCTCAAGGCCGCCTACCAGCGTGATGAGAACGACGAGTTCGTCCAGCCCACCGTGATCGGCCAGGGGCACAAGGTCGTTGATGGTGACTTGGTGATCTTCATCAACTTCCGGGCCGATCGCGCCCGTCAGCTCAGTCAGGCATTCGCGGCGCCGGATTTTCAGGGTTTTCAGGCCCGGCGGCCGAAGTTGTCCGCACTGGTGACCATGACCCATTACCTGGACGGGCTGCCCTGTCTGGTCGCTTTTCCGCCAACCCGGCTCGAGCAACTGTTCGGCGGCGTGCTGTCCGCGGCCGGTCTGCGTCAGCTACGCATCGCCGAGACCGAAAAGTACGCCCATGTCACCTACTTCTTCAATGGCGGCGAGGAGACCGTGTTTCCGGGTGAGGAGCGGGTGCTGATTCCCTCGCCCAAGGTGGCCACCTATGATCTGCAGCCGGAAATGAGCGCGCCGGAACTGGCCAAGCGCCTGGTCGGGTTTATCCGTGGAAAAGACTTCGATGTCATCATTGGCAATGTCGCCAACCCCGACATGGTTGGTCATTCCGGCAAGTTCGAGGCGGCAGTCAAGGCGGTCGAGGCCGTGGATGCATTGCTTGGGCAGGTGATTGATGCCACACGCTCGGTCGGCGGGCAGTTGCTGGTGACCGCCGATCACGGCAATGTCGAGCAAATGACCGACCCCGACAGCGGGCAAACGCATACCGCCCATACCACAAACCCGGTGCCGCTGGTCTACTTCGGCCGGCCGGTAGACGCCATGGGAGAAACCGGCAGCCTGCGCGATATTGCCCCGACCATGCTGGATTTGCTGAATCTTGAAATACCCTCAGAAATGTCAGGTAAATCGCTGATTAATATACGTGATTAGACGCTTTCTCTATGTGATTATTCTGATGGCCATAATGTTGCCAATGGCCGTGGCGGACGATACGCTGGATCGCGAGGAACTTCAGACTCGGCTGGCCGAGCTACGTGACCAAATTGAACGGATCAGCCAACGATTGGATCAGGATCTGGGCCAGAGAGATCAGGTCCTGGATGCACTGGCAGAAGCCGAACGCCAGGTATCCGGAGCCGAGCGGGCGCGGCGCGCGACACTGACCGACATCGAGCAGATTTCGACCCGTATCGATGAGTTGATGGCCGAACAGGAGCAACTGTCCGAACGAGTTCGGGAAAGTGCCGTGGCCCTGGGTCGGCAGCTTACGCTGGCTTACCGGCGCGGTGGCCAGTCGCGCTTGAAACTGCTTCTGAACCAGGATGACCCCCGCCAGTTTCAACGTCACCTCGCCTATCACGGCTACCTGACCCGGGCCCGCATGCGCGCCCAGGATGAACTTGTCGAAGCCATGAACCGCCTGGAGGACAATCGGGTTCGCCTGGAAACCCGGCGCGACGAGCTTGAAGCGTTGGCCGACCGTCAGCAAGGTGAAATCGAGGTGTTGGAAGTGGCTCGCGCCGGTCGCGAGGAAGCGCTTGCGAATCTGGATGAGCGCATCCAGACCCGTCAGGAAGAACTTGAACAGGCCCGGCAGGATGCGGCGGAATTGAGCGCCCTGCTTGAAGAGTTGGCGGTAGCCCTGGCCGACATTCCAGCGGAACTCGAGGTGCCCTCCATCACCGAATTGCGTGGCCAGTTGCCCCATCCGGTGAAAGGGCCGGTTCGACAGCAATTCGGAGACTCACGCGGTGGCGAACTGACCTGGAATGGCTGGCTGATTACCGCTGACGAAGGCAGCGATGTCCGTGCCGTGGGGCACGGACGGGTCGCCTATGCGGACTGGCTGCGCGGTTATGGCCTGATTCTGATCATCGATCACGGCGATGAGTTCATGAGCCTGTACGCACACAACGAGGCCTTGCTGCGCGATGTCGGCGACTGGGTGCGCCCGGGTGATGTCATTGCCAGCGTAGGCAATTCCGGAGGTGCGGCACAAGTTGGACTGTACTTCGAGTTGCGCCGGGGCGGCCAGCCCGTCGATCCGCGACACTGGCTGGAATGATGACGCCACGGCGCGGAAATGGTAGATTCAACGTTCTTGTCCGAGTGCTGTCAGACCTTTCAATGCAGATCATGATTCGTTCAGTACTGATTGCCGTTGTCTTGCTGGTTGCCTTGCCCGTCTCCGGCGAGCCGTCACAGCGTTCCCCGGCGGTCAGCATGGAGGATCTTCGCGCGTTTTCCGATGCCTGGGGATATATCAAGGAACACTACGTCGATGAAATCGACGATCGTCAATTGCTTGAGGCCGCCATTCGCGGCATGTTGTCCGAACTGGATTCACATTCGGCCTGGCTCAATTCCCGGGATTTGCGCGGTGTGGAAGACCAGGCCAGCGGTCACTATGGCGGTCTGGGCGTGCGCGTCAGTGTCGGTCGCGACCACCTCAAGGTGGTCGACACCATGTCCGACACACCGGCAGCCAGAGCCGGGCTCGAGCGCGGTGATCGCATTGTCGCTATCGACGACACCGGCCTGGAGGAATCCAATGCTCACCAGGCCACCGACTGGTTGCGCGGCAATCCGGGGTCAAGGATCGCCCTGACCATCGAGCGTGACGGCCAGTCGGATGCAATGGAGATCAGCCTGATTCGTGAGCTGATCCGGCGCACCAGCCTGACCCATGAAGTGCTGCCCGACCAGCTTGCCTACATTTCCATCAATCAATTTCAGCAAACCACGCCCGAGGAACTGGACCAGGCGCTGGACGATATCAGCAATCGGGTCGATCGTCTGGCCGGTCTCATCATTGACCTGCGCGACAATCCCGGCGGTATGCTCAACGCGGCGGTGGCTGTCGCCGATCGATTTCTCTCCGGGCAACTGATTGTTAGCAGCGAGGGTCGAAGCGACAGCCAGACACTGGAATTTC
>SKOF01000151.1 GCA_007120155.1 Thioalkalivibrio sp.
CGTATGGCGATGGCGCAGGACCCACTCGGGCCAGTTCATCGGCCGGTACGCTCCCCGGCCTGCACGGGCAGGCCGTCTTCAAGGCGCGGGTCGGCGGTGACGATGACCTGCTCGCCGTCTTCGAGCCCGGCGGTGATCAGGTACTCACCCGCCCGGGCCACGGCCACCTGCACCGTGCGCTCGCGGGCGCGCCCGTCCTCAAGCACATAGACCCGGCGCTCGGGGCCCTCGCCATGCACCGACTGGGCCGGGAGGCGCACGGCCCCCTCGATCTGCTCAAGTTCTACGTGCGCCTGCACGGCCATGCCGGGGCGCAGACGGTCGGCGTCCTCCGGGAAGAACGCGGCCAGGGTGGCGTTGCGGCTGCCGGCATCCAGTGCCGGGTAGAGGCGGTCCACCTGGGCGGACCAGGTGCGGCCCAGGGCCGCGACCTCCAGGCGCACGGTCATGCCCGGACGCAGATGGGCGACATCCCCCTGCGGCACCTGCACCACGGCCTTGAGGCCGTTGAGTGCCACCACTTCCACCAGCGGCTGGCCCGTGGCACCCAGCTCGCCTTCGCTGGCGTGGACGCGCTGCACCAGGGCGTCGAAGGGGGCGCGTTCCTCGGCGTAGGTCAGGCGCCTTTCCACCAAGCCCAGGGCGGCCGCGTTCTCGCGGATCTGGGCTTCCAGGGTGTGGGCCCGCTGACGGGCATCGTCGAGGCTTCGCTCCGGCGTGAGGCTTCGCCGGAAGAGATCCTCCTGCCGGGCGGCCTCACGCCGGGCGGTGGCAAGCTCCCCTTCCAGGCGGTCGCCCACGGCCTCGAGCCGCGCCGCGTCGCGCCGGAGCTCCTCGTCGTCCAGTCGGGCCAGGACCTCCCCCTGGCGCACGAGGGCGCCTTCACGGTGGGGGATCTCCAGGATCTGGGCCGTGATCCGGGCCGAGATGCGCGCCCGCCCCTCGGCCTCCACGGTGCCGCGATAGGTCCGCTCCACCACCGCCGTCTCCGCCGAGGCGGCCAGCGTCTCCACGGCCGGCGGCGGCACGGCGCGCGCGGGTTCCGGATCGAAGCGGGCGGAGAGACGCTCGGCGCCTGCCAGCCCGATCCACACGGCGAGCAGCACCAGCACGATCGTGACGATCAGGCGCTGGGGCCAGGACAGGCGGGGGGTGTCGGGGGCGGACATGGCGGGAAGCCTCAGAGTTTCGGTGTGTCGGGTTGCATGAGCTCGTCACGGAAGGCGGCGTGGCAGGCCACGCAGCCCTGCATCACCCTGGCGTGGTAGCGCAGCACGCCGTCCATGTCCCCCACCCCGGCCGCTTCGGCCATCTCACCGGCACCGCCGTGCACGGAATGGTCGATGGACTGGAACAGTTCCACGCGGGGACCCACGGCCTCCATGAGGCGCGCTCGCTCCGCGGGGGACGGCCGGGGATGATGGGCGATGGCGGACGCGTAACGCTCGATGGCCTCGAAGTTCTCGGCGAAGATGGCGGCGTTGAGGTGGTTCATGTCCTCGGCGAGCCCCTGCATGATCTCCTTGAAGGCCGGCCCCTCCTGGGCCGCGGCGCCGCCGGCGAGCCACGCGACGGTGACAAGGGCAAGTGCGGCACGGCGTACGGTATGCGACAGGGTCATCGGTTTGTCTCCTTGATTAATTGATATCAAATACATGTTATGGGGCGCGATGCGGCCGGTTGTATGCGTTGGCCGTCAGGCCTCAGGGTGTCCAGCGCGCGACCAGCGCCGGCTCCAGCAGACGCCACAGGGCATCACCCTGGGCCTCCAGGGGGAACTCGAAGTCGCTGATGGACCAGCGCATCACCAGCCCCTGGACGAGGGCGACGATGAACCGGGCCGTCTCCTCCGTATCCAGGTCGGGGCGGAACCGCCCTTCGTCCACACCCTCGTCCAGCAGTGCCCGGACGCGCCCCGTGTAGGTGTCCATGATCCGCCGCACGACGGCCTTGAGTTCGGGGTCCTCCAGGTGCAGGCGTTCGGAGAAGAGCAGGCGCGGCAGTCCCCTGCGCTGGCTGATGAACTGCAACTGGCGGGAGAGGAGTTGGCGAAGGCGCTGGTCGGCCGGACCGGATCCGGCGAAGATCGGCGTAAGCACCGTGAGCACGCTCCGGCCGATCCACTCCAGCGCCGCGCGCAGGATGGCATCGCGGGTCTTGAAGTGGCGGAAGACCGTGGGCTGGGCGATGCCCACCCGGTCCGCGATGGCCTGGGCGGTCACCTGCCCCACGCCCCGCTCGCCGGCCAGGTCCAGCACCGCCTGGATGATCTCTTCCCGCCGTTCCTCGCCTGATTTGCGCATGGCGTCCATGAATGTAAGTGAGTACTTGCTTACATAGTAGAGGCGATTGATGCGGTGGTCAAGCCGTGGCGAGTGACGCACGGGGCATGATGCCGCCCCGTCACTTGTTACTGCCCTTCTTCCGGTAGGATGGGTCAAGCGAAGCGGACCCATGCGGAAGAAACCGTAGCGGGTGACCGAAGAGCGTGACGAGCAGCAACGTAGGCCGGATAAGGCGCAGCCGTATCCGGCATTGGCGGGCTCAGGCACGGCGGATGCGCTTCGCTTATCCGCCCTACGCCGGTTGGTTTTCTCTCTGTGACCTCTGTGCCCTCTGTGGCAAAAAACAGCAGTCGTAGGTTGGGGTGAGGAACGAACCCCAACATGCACGGGCCCGGGGAATCCTCCGCCATGTTGGGGTTCACTGCGCTCACCCCAACCTACGGACCCTGTACGTTCAGCATGGGTCCGCTTCGCTTGACCGATCCTACGGCTGCCTGGCTTCAGAAACGGGCATCGGCAGGTCGGGGCGGGGAACGAATCCCAACACGCCCGGCCCCGGGAATCCTCCGCCATGTTGGGGTTCGCTGGGCTCACCCCAACCTACGGTCCCTCACCCTTCCCGCCTCGATCAGGGCCGTAGGATGGGTCAAGCGAAGCGGACCCATGCGGTAGAGACCGTGGCGGGTGAGCGGAGAACGTGACGAGCAGTCGTAGGTTGGGGTGAGGAACGAACCCCAACACGCACGGGCCCGGGAGACCTTCGCCATGTTGGGGTTCGCTGCGCTCACCCCAACCTACGGTCCCTTGTTACGCGTCACCGAACGCTCAGCATGGGTCCGCTGCGCTTGACCCATCCTACAACTACGCCGGTTGGCTTTCTCTCTGTGACCTCTGTGCCCTCTGTGGCAAAAAACAGCACTCGTAGGTTGGGGTGAGGAACGAACCCCAACACGCACGGGCCCGGGAGACCTCCGCCATGTTGGGGTTCGCTGCGCTCACCCCAACCTACGGTCACTTGTTACGCGTCACCGAACGCTCAGCATGGGTCCGCTACGCTTGACCCATCCTACGGTTCACGGCCAGGCGTCACTCATCACCTACCACCACGGCCTCGCCGATCCCCCGGGGATCGGAGGCGGCGCTCACCTCCCCGGACTCCCGATCCCAGACGACCGCGTGCATGTTGCCGAAGCGCCGTGCCTGCGGTGCCAGGGTGTGGCCCCGCGCCTCCAGGGATGCGAGGGTGGCGGCGTCAAAGGCATCTTCCTCGAACTGGATCTCGTCTGGCAGATACTGGTGATGGAAGCGGGGCCGGGACACCATGGAGCCGGCGTCCCCGCCCTCCATGAAGTCCAGCGCCCCCAGCAGCACCATGGTGATGATGCGGCTGCCACCCGGCGTGCCGAGGATGGCAACACGTCGGTCATCCTCCACGAAGGCCGGCGTCATGCTGGAGAGCATGCGCTTGCCCGGCGCGATGGCATTGGCCTCCGCACCCACCAGACCGTAGACGTTGGGCACCCCGGGCTTGGCGGAGAAGTCATCCATCTCGTCGTTGAGAAGCACGCCGGTTCCCGGTGCCATGAAGCCCGACCCGAACGGGTAATTGATGGTGACCGTGGCGGCCACCCGGTTGCCCTCCGCATCCAGCACGGAGAAGTGGCTGGTCTGCTCGCTTTCCGGCGGAGGTTCCAGCGTGACCGGCAACAGTTCGCTGGGGGTGGCCCGCTCGGGGTGGATGGTGGCACGCAGTCCGGCCGCGTAGTCGCCGCTCATAAGCCGCGCGAGTGGCATGTCCACAAAGTCGGGATCGCCCAGGTACTCGGCCCGGTCCCGGTAGGCGCGGCGCATGGCCTCCACCATGAGGTGCACGCGGGTGGCGGTATCCAAATCCGCCAGGTCGTACCAGGCGAGCTGATTGAGGATGGTGACCAGCGCCACGCCGCCGGACGAGGGCGGCGAGGCGGCGGTGATGCGAAAGCCCCGGTACTCGCCGCGCACGGGTTCGCGTTCCACCACCCGGTATCCGGCCAGGTCCTCCAGGGTCCAGATGCCGCCCGCCTCGCGCACGCCGTCCACCAGGCGTTCGGCCAGCTCGCCCCGATAGAAGCCGTCGAAGCCCTCGCGGCCGAGACGCTCCAGCGTGTCCGCAAGATCCGGCTGACGCACGATTGTGCCCTCGGCCGGCACTTCACCATCGTCCAGCAGCACCCGCGCCGCCTCCGGGTAGGCATTCAGGGCCTCCAGCCGGAACGCGGCCATGCGCCGGTAGACCGGGTCCACGGGGAATCCCTCCCGGGCCAGACGCACGGCGGGCGCCAGCGCGTCGGCCAGCGGCAGGCGGCCGTAATGTTCCGCCAGGTGCACCAGGGCCGCCGGCATGCCCGGAATTCCGGCGGACAGGGGACCATCCATGGACAGGCCGGGGATCACCGCGCCGTCATCGTCCAGGTACATGTCCCTGTGTGCGGCGCCCGGCGCGGTCTCGCGCCCGTCCAGCATGGTCTGGTGTCCGTCCGCCGCGCGGTGCAGCAGGAAGAAGCCGCCGCCACCGATGCCGCCGCCGTAGGGCTCCACCACGCCCTGTGCGGCGGTCACGGCAATGGCCGCATCGAAGGCATTGCCCCCCCGGGCGAGGATCTCGTGTCCCGCGTCCGTGGCCAGCGGATGGGCCGAGGCGATGGCGGCCGCGCCCGGCCGTTCGCCGGCAACCGCAACTCCGGCGAGCAGCATCACGCTCAGCAGCAGTCCGGAGGCAGGGCCGCGACGGATCCGTAAGAATGCACCGGCCAGACGCGACAAGGGGCCCGAGGGGCCCCTTGGATCGGCGTGTCGAATGCCGGCGGTCATCACGCCTTGGCCGCCATCAGGCGTTCATACTTGGCCATGAGTCCCTCCCTGGTCTCCACCCGCTCCGGGTCGTTGGGGATGCAGTCCACGGGGCACACGTCCCTGCACTGGGGCTCGTCGTAATGACCGACACACTCGGTGCACAGATCGGGGTTGATCTCGTAGATCTCGTCGCCCATGGAGATGGCGTCGTTCGGGCACTCGGGCTCGCACACATCGCAGTTGATGCATTCATCGGTGATCATCAGGGCCATCGAGGCATTTCCTCTTTCAAATCAATAAACTGCCAGAGCAGGGCGCGGACCGCGCATGGTGGCTATTTTATCCCATGCGCGCCTTGAGCGCAGCCTTCACCGGGGGGGAGACGAAGTGTGAGACGTCCCCCCCCAGGGATGCAATTTCCCGCACCAGACTTGAGGAGACATAGGCGTACTCCTCGGCAGGTGTCAGGAACATGGTTTCCAGATCCGGCGCCAGCCAGCGGTTCATGCCCGCCAGCTGGAACTCGTGTTCGAAGTCCGACACCGCCCGCAGCCCGCGCAGGATCACCCGCCCCCCTTCCCGGGCGACGAAATCCGCCAGCAGACCGTCGAAGCCCAGCACGTCCACCCGCTCGATGCCGTCCAGCGTCTCCCGGGCCAGCGCGATGCGTTCCTCCAGGCTGAAGAACGGCGCCTTGCGGGGGTTGACGGCCACACCGACCACTACCCGGTCGAACAGGCGCACGGCCCGGCGCACCAGATCGGTGTGGCCGTTGGTGATGGGATCAAAGGTCCCCGGATAGACGGCGGTGGTATTCATGTCATGTCTTCCGATTCCGGTGAAGGGGGACGCCTCGGCCTGGCTGCGGCACGGCCCCGCATTTCGTTGATAGGGATGACGGCCGCGAGTGCCAGTGCAAAGAGTACCAGACAGAACAGGATCGCCGTATGCAGGCCCACCCACGCCTGCAGCAGGCCGATACCCAGCAGCCCCACGATGGCCGCGAGCTTCCCCGCCAGCCCCCAGAAGCCGAAAAACTCCGCCGCCCTTAGATGCGGCGCGAACTGGCCCACCAGGGCCCGGCCGGCGGACTGCACCGAGCCGAGGCACACCCCCGCCACCGAACCCACCGCGAGGAACACCCGCTGCGGCTCGATCACCGCGCCGGTGAGCGCAGACAGCCCCCCCGCGATGGCCGGCGTGGCATAGATGAGGACGATCGCCAGCAGCCACAACGCCAGGCTGATGCCATAGGTGAGCTTCGCGCCGATGCGATCCTGCAGGAACCCGAAGCCGAGTGCCCCGGCGGCAGCGGTCAGCTGCACCACCACGAACATGGTGATCCGGGCACCCTCGTCCCAGCGCACCACCTGGGCACCGTAGATGAAGGTGAACGAGATGATGATGTAGATGCCCGCCATGGCGAAGAACACCGACACCAGCAGCCAGGCCAGGTCCCGGTGGGCACTCACGGTCCTGATGCTGGCCGCCACGCGCCGTATCCCCAGCACCACGTAGCTCGAGGGGTGCACCAGCCGGCGGGGCCTTCCCCGTTCCCTCAGCCAGAGGAAGGTGGGAATCGCCGTGATCAGGAAAAACCCGGCCGCGAAGGGCCCCACCCAGCGCACGCTGTCGAAGTTCTCCAGGCTCACCTCGCCCAGGAACATCAGCGCGAACGCGGTGGACACCAGGCCGCCCACGTAACCCAGTGCCCAGCCGAACCCGGAGATCCACCCGAGGGTTTCCGGCGGACCCAGGTCCGGAAGAAAACTGGCGATGAAGGATTCGCCGATGGCATAGCCGAAGTTGGACATGATGATCAGCCACATGCCCAGCCAGATGTAGCCCGGCGCCACGAAGTAGAGCATGGCGGTGGTGATCACCGTGAACAGGTA
>SKOF01000093.1 GCA_007120155.1 Thioalkalivibrio sp.
CGACCGGAGGAGATCAAGGGACTGACCCTACGGGATATTCACCCGGAGAGCTTCGTGGCGCATGCGGAACGCGCCTTCGCGCACCTCGCCGAGAATCAGGGTGGTCTGTCGGAGAATGTCCCGATGACACGCAAGGACGGCAGTATCTTCTACGCCGACATCACCGTGGCGCCCATCGAGATCGGGGCAAAGCGCTACCTGGCCGGCTTCTTCAGGGACATCACGGAGCGCAAGCTGGCGGAGCAGCTGGTCAGGGACAGGGAGGCCGACTTCACGGCCATCGTCGAACATTCGCCCATCGCCATGCTCGTGAGCGTGGGAGACGGTGCGGATGACAGAATCATGGTGATGAACCAGGCGACTTCCGAAATGCTGGGGTACACGCTGGATGACATTCCTGATCTGGAACACTGGTGGATACGCGCCTATCCGGACGAGAAGTACCGGGAAGAGGTCCGCGCCGAATGGACGAGACGGACCGCAAGTGCCATTGAACGCGTGGGCAGTATCGAACCGATGGAAACCACGGTCACCTGCAAGGACGGGACGACACGCTACGTCAGGTTCTCCTTCGCGTCCATCGGCGACAGGCACATCATGACGGGTGAAGACCTGACCGCACGCAGACAGGCCGAGATAGCCCTGCGCGAGAGCGAGGCGCGCTACCGGAACATATTCAATGCCGTCTATGACGTCATCTATACGATCGAACCGGATGGAACCTTGTCGTCCATCAGTCCGTCCGCCGAGCGGATGACCGGGTGGCGGCCGGAGGAGTGGATAGGGAAACATTTCGCGCCGGTCGTCCACCCCGACGATCAGCCCAAAGTACAGGAGATCCTTGACCGGTTGTTTGCCGGTGAGAGTTATCCCGGGGCGGAGATACGCATCGTGACGAAATCCGGCGCATACCTGGATACCGAGTTCAGGGCCGCCACGCACGAACGCGACGGATCCTCGGTGGTGGTGGGTGTGCTCCGGGATATCTCCGCGCGCAAGCGGGCGGAAGCGCAAGCCGAGCGCCTCGCGACAACCGATGAACTCACAGGCATTACAAACCGCCGGGAGTTCACCCGGATACTGAACAGCGAACTGGATCGTGCAAGGCGATATGGCGCGCCCCTGTCGCTGATCATGTATGACCTTGACCACTTCAAACGGGTGAACGATTCGTTCGGTCATGACGTGGGCGATCACGTGTTGCAGGAGGTCGCCCGCCTGGTCAACGAGAACATCCGCAGCGTGGATACGGCGGGTCGGTGGGGCGGCGAGGAGTTCATGGTCCTCATGCCACAGACGGTTGCAGCCTCGGCAAGGACTGCGGCGGAAAAGCTGCGCCAGGCCATTGCGCAGCACCGGTTTGCGGAGGCCGGCACCGTCACGGCAAGTTTCGGCGTCGCGCTGCTTACACCGCAGGACGATCGTGACTCGCTGCTCAAGAAGGCGGATCAGGCGCTCTATCAGGCAAAGGCGCGCGGGCGAAACCGGGTCGAGATCATGTGCGAAGCGTAGACGACCCCGGGCGGCCGCGCCCGAACGCCACCAGCCCGAACACCAGCCATCCCGCCATGAGCACGGCACAGCCCAGGAGCACGGGCAGGGCGCCGAAATGGTAGATCAGGGGCAGGGACAGGGCGGTGAACAATCCGCCGCCCACCACCGGCTCGAACAGGAGCTGCTTGTAGCCGAAGCTCTCCATGGCGCCGGACTTGTTGTCCGGGTCGGCCATGCGCACCAGCAGCAGGCCGATCACGGTCATGCCGATACCCTGGCCGAAGTTGGCCAGCCCCATAGGGAACCAGTCCTTCGGGAACATGCGCGGCGCCAGCACCAGGAAGCCGAACAGGGCCCAGGCGATGCCCGCCGCGGCCAGGATCAGGAAGGTCCAGATGTGGTTGCCCACGGCCTCCAGCGACAGGGTCGCAAGTGCCGAGACGATGAGTACGTCCAGCGCCGCGCCGGAGATTCGGTTGATCAGACGCCGATCCAGAGAGCGGGCATGCCCCAGACGCATGAGCGTCACCTGCACCAGCACGCCGCCCACCATGGCAAGGGGAAACAGTGGGATGTGTTCCAGCAGCGCGAGGCCGTCGCCACCCGCGTTCCAAGTGAGCGATTCGATCCATATGAGTCCCTGCAGGATCAGCCAGCCGATGGCGATGGCCAAGGCGAAGAAGCCCAGGTGAATGGACAGAGGGTCGATGGAGCGCGCCCGGGCAAAGCGGGGAACGGACTCACGCTCGTCATGCTCGCTGAAGCGATCCGTATCGATCTCGCCGGCTTCCTCGATCTTCAGGCGCCCGGAGCGCACGCCCCAGTTGACCAGCAGCGTGCCGAGCAGCACCCCGGCCACCACGCCCACCGTGGCGAGTCCCAACGCGAGATCCGCGCCGCTCTCGAAACCCAGTTCCCGAAAGGTATCGGCAAGGCCTGCCGCCGTGCCGTGTCCGCCCTCGAAACCGATCTCGATCAGTGCGCCGGCCATGGGGCTGACACCGAACACCGGGGTGAGCAGCAGCAGCGCCAGGGAAAGGCCGATCACGTACTGGCCCCAGGCGAGCGTCTGGCCGTGGGCGACCATGGGACCCGCCCGGCGCCAGATGGCCCGGGGACCCGGGATGGTCTTGCCCAGGAACAGTCCGGCGAACACCACGCTGATGAGAAGCCCGGGCAGTCCGGACCAGACCTCCAGGGTGGTGGCCGGAATCAATCCGCCGGCGAATCGCGCCGCATCTCCGGAGACGAGGGACACCGCGGCGCCGGACACCTGCGGTCCGAGGAGCAGTCCCAGCGCACCGCCCAGAATCGCACTCGGGAGGAAAAGCTTGTCGAACAGGGCCACGCGGACGCGCAGCCACTTGCCCGCAAGCATCAGGAGACCCAGCAACACCATGGCCACGAACAACTGATCCAGTTGATCCAGTGTCAAGGCGAGCTCCCGGTTGTGCTGTACGAAAGGCGGGCATGCAGCCATATCCGCGGCTTCTTACCCTAACATGGATTCAGATCATCTGGTTCGCATAATGTATATTATGGTAAAACCCGGATCGGCCCGTCAGGTGCGTGTGAGGGGCCCCCTTCCGAATATGCGGGTTATCCGGCTAAATATGATTCATTACATTAGAAATATGAAATATCATACTGATAAATAGTAAAATAACGGGTTCTGTTTTCAGGAAGGTGCAAGCCTCCAGCCACATGGCTGGAGGCGATGCAACGGGTGGTGTTGCGTGTTGAGGGAGGTACCAAGGTCGGGCTCTGTTACCACTTCCCCACTTCGCTGATATCCGGAATGACGACCGTCAGGCCGAGCATCTGCCAGTTCTGCATGCCGCCGCGATAGGCGTGCAGTTTCTCCGGTGGATAGCCCAGGGCGATCAGTGCCTTCATGGCCCGGGGGGACTGGTCGCACCATGGTCCGTTGCACCACAGCGCAAGTTCCTTGGCCTCACTGAAGTCCCAGGCGCCCTGCTCCGAGGCCTCGGCGGAGCCGACAAGGTGCCGGATTCTGGCCCGGAAGCCATCCCACCACGAGGCGGTGCCCTCGCTGACCGGCTTGGCCCCCAGGCGCATGAGCAGGTCACGCAGCGCTTCTGACTCGGGATCCTCCTCGAACCGCATAAAGGGAATGCTGATCGAACCCGGAATCGTGCCCCGTTCGAAGAAGCTGGAGGTGCGGGCATCGATCAGGAGCCCTCGACCGGATTCCACCCTGGTGCGAAGGAAGTCGAAGAGTTCCAGTTCACCCATCGGGTTGACCCCGGGCGCAGGCGTGACCGGCGTGATACAGAACGGCGGACAATGCCGGGATGTCCTGGCGTATCCGCCGGACAGTTCATGTTGCTCATCCTGGATTCTCTGCACCCGAACCAGACGGTCGTTGTGCATCACATAGATGTATGGCCTTTCTGCGGTGATCCGGACTTCTGCCTCGGCCGTCTCTGCCCCGATACCCAGGGCCAGCAGAACGATGATCGGCGAAAAGTGCTTCAGGAGTGGCTTCATATGGAGATCCTCTGAACGTGCTTTGTCCCTTGTTCGGCGGTCACATGGAGAACGCCGCTTTCCTTCGTATGACGGATATGCGGTTATCGTTCTGATATTCGCGGTAGACCGCGTCCTTGGCCTCTTTCGACAAACTTTGAAAGATGATGTTGGTTCCGGCAAAACGCTGATTGAGTTCCTGCTCGAACTCTTCCCTGGTCAGCCCGGGAGTCACATACCTGCGCTCCATCACGGCCTCGGACCTGGATCCGTCGGATCTGTCGAGGGGTGCCGCGTTGTCCAGATGCTTGATTGATCCGGCTTCTTGCTCGAGTGCCTCGAGATATGCGTCAGCGCCCCCATGGGCGAGCATGGGACCCATGAGGACCCACGGGATCACAACCGCCGTGACGTACCGGGACATCCTCCCGGCAGCAAACCTCTTGTGTATCTTCATCGTTTTCAGCATCCCCCGCCCGGACGACAGCCCCCGCCAACGACCGGCCACTGCCCTTACCGGCACCGTCGAGTTGCGGAGAACTCCCCGCCGCCTGTTCCATTGCCCTGTGCTCTGTGCCCCGCGTCCACCCGCCCAACCTGTTGTCGGGCCCCATGTCCAGGGTGTGTATCGCACATTCCTATACAAACGAAGTGGTTCTGATTGACCTGGGTCAATCAACCGAAACGGCCCGGGACAAGCGGTGTCGATTCAGGGGACAGGCGGTAGCTGAAATGCGACACCCTGTTCGCCGCCGCCGCGATCCCCGGGGTGATGGTCCGGCCGGGCAACGGCACCACCTACGACTCAACCTGAACCGTCAGGCCACCCCTGACGAGTGTCCGGATCAGGCGGCCCCTCGCTGATTCCAATTCATTCCAGGCAGCACAGTTCAATCAGTACAGAAGGCCCATCCGAACGCAGTGCCCCACTTCCCTTCCTGCTGCCTCCCTCCCTCATCCTCCCCCGGAGGCTCCCTGCAAGATAGTTCCACTGTGCTGCAAGAAACTCCTAGCGAGGACATGGCGTGCGGCCGACAGTTACACAAGGGGGATTTCCCCGTGGGGCTGACGGCACATGTCCGTCGGGACCGAACGATCTTTTCTGTGGAGGCGAGAGCCATGAACAAGCTTGTTACTGGTATGAAGCGTTTTCTCCGCGAGGAAGAAGGCACGGAAGTCGTGGAGTGGGCCCTGGTTGCCGGGCTCGTTATAGCCGTGGGTGCTTTGATATTCACGGGTATCGGTGCGGCAGTGGCGGAGCACTTGGGTAACCTCCTGGCCGTACTTGGCGGCGGGGAGTGATAACCGCCTGGACCAGGAAGGCCCGCTGCACTGCAACCGCCTCTTGTGGTTTTCCTCTTCAGTAAGTGGAGACCGGACTGATGCCTGCCGGGGTCGATGCTGCCCATATCGTGCTGCCCGCGATGCTTCTCGGGGTGGTGTGGATCGCGCTTGTCATCGACCTGTGTCAGCACCGTGTTCCCAACGTCCTGACATTCGGTGCAGCGACGGCCGGGATCACCCTGCAATCGGCACTCGGAGGCGCCGCCGGCCTGCTCACGGCCCTGGCGGGGCTGGGTGTCGGTCTGGTCATCCTGCTTCCGGGGTACCTGGCACGCGCCACCGGTGCCGGTGACCTCAAGCTGATGGCGGCTGCCGGCACGCTTCTTGGCCCCTATTGGGTACTGGTGGCCGGGATCGTCAGCATCCTTGTCGGCGCCCTGATTGCGGCAGCATATGCCGCATTCACGCTGTTCTCGAGCACCGGCCCGGCCCCCTGGCCACGTTACGGCCTCATGCTCAAGACCCTGGTGACCACGGGGCGGATGTCCTACGTGGCGCCCGCGGAGGGCGAGATCATGGGCCGGAAACTTCCCTTTGCCGTGTCCATCGCGCTGGGCACGACGTTGACCCTGGTGCTGTGGTGGCCGGACCTGAACGCGCGCTGGGCGGGGTGATGGGATGGACATGAACCTCAACGGCATGCACACCTCCGGCGGTGATGCTCACCCTCACCCGGTCAATGGATCGAGACCTGGCTCCGGGCCCGCGGCCCATGCACCCGGGCGGCCGCGCACCGCCGCCGACACCGGGCTCTCGGAAGCCTTCCTGGCGGACCTGGTATGCAAGCACCTGTTTGAAGGAGGCGTGCTGGATCTCCGTGAGCTGACACGCCGCACAGCGATGTCGGGCGCCCTCCTCCAGGACATCTGCGCATTCCTGCGCGCCGATGGGCAGGTGGAAGCGCGCGGCACCCATCCCGATTCCGCCATGCTCCGCTTCGGGCTGACTGACCGGGGACGTGCCAGCGCCCTGGAAGCACTGGGCCGGGACGGCTACGTCGGGCCGGCGCCGGTACCGCTGGCGCAGTATGCGCGCACGGTGGCAAATCAGAGCCTGAGCACGCACACGGTGGATTTCGACACCCTGCGAACCGGTTTCGCCGACACTGTGATCCAACCGAAACTGCTCGATCAGCTTGGCCCGGCGCTGCACTCGGGTCGGGCCATGTTCATCTACGGCCCCCCAGGCACGGGAAAGAGCTTCATCGCCCGTCGGCTGGCCCGACTGTTGGCGGGCGAAGTACTGGTTCCTCACGCGATCATGGTCTCCGGCAAGGCCATTCGGTGCTTCGATCCCGGGGTGCACGAAGCGATGCATCCACTGCACGAGGGAGAGCGCGTCAAGTTCGATCAGGGCGACGATCCCCGCTATGTGAGATGCCGGCGTCCCGTGGCCATCACGGGCGGCGAACTGACCATGGATATGCTCGAGGTGCAATACGATGAGGCGACACGGTCCTACCGGGCACCGGTGCAGCTTCTGGCCAACAACGGGATGCTGGTGATCGATGATCTGGGCCGGCAACGCCTCGAGCCACAGCAGCTTCTCAACCGGTGGATCGTGCCGCTCGAAGAGCGCCATGACCACCTGATTCTGCGCAACGGGCAGCACTTCCGGGTTCCGTTCGACGTGGTCCTGGTGTTCTCCACCAATCGCAATCCACTGGAACTCGCCGATCAGGCGTTTCTGCGCCGCATCGGCTACAAGATCCGCTTCGGGCCTCTGGACGAGGCCGACTATCTCAGCATCTGGCGGCAGGAGTGCCGGCATCGCGGTATCGAGTACGAGCCTGCGCTGGCTCGTTTCGTTCTGGACGAACTGCACGCCCGCCACGGCGTACCTCTGCTGCCCTGTCATCCGCGGGATCTCATGGACCTGTCGGTGGACTATGGCCGTTATATGAACCAGGAACCACTCTCAGCCGACGCCTTGCGCCGGGCATGGGAGACCTATTTTGTCGGGCTCGATGAGCCCGGGGGGATGGCGTCATGAAGAAACGTGGAATTGTGGTGATGCTGCTGATTTCCCTGATGATGGCCATGGGCGCCTCTGCCCTCGCGATGACCTGGCTGCAGGAGCGGATGACCGAGCGGGACGCAGTCGACGAATCGTCCGTGGTGGTGGCGGCCATGCAGATCCCCTTCGGCCAGAAGGTCGAGGCCGCTGACCTGCGCATGATGGAGTTGCCGCCCCACGCGATTCCCAGGGGCAGCTTCAAGCGTGCCGACGAAGTGGTCGGCCGGGTGGCATCGCAGACCATCTATGCCGGCGAAGTGATTCTCAAGGAACGGGTCGCAGAGCATCTGGGCGGCAGCGCACTGGCCGCGGTGCTGGATCACGGCATGCGTGCCATCACGGTGCGGGTGGACGACGTGGTGGGCGTGGCCGGTTTCCTGTTGCCGGGCAACCGGGTGGACGTGGTGTCCAGCCAGCGCACGGGCGGAAACCGCGTGGTCCAGTCCGAGACCATCCTCACCGCTATCAAGGTACTGGCGGTCGACCAGATCGCCTCGCCGGAACGGGACGGTCCGGTCATCGTGCGGGCGGTGACGCTGGAGGTCACACCGTCCCAGGCAGAACGCCTGGTCAAGGCCACCCAGGAAGGAAGGGTTCAGCTGACGCTGCGCAACCCCCTGGATCATGAGCCCGAGCCGATACAGGAAGTGGCCGTGGTTGAGCCACCGCCGGAACCCGAGGTCCGGCCCGCACCGGTGCGGGCGCGGCCGGCGCCGCAACGGCCTCGAAACCTGCAGGTCACCGTGATCCGCGGCACCGACAGCAGTACCACCACCGTCAAAGAGTAACGCCACACCGGGAACGCAGAACAACCAGAGGGGCGAGTGCGATGAACAGACAAGGAACAGGATCGTGGATGCGTCTTCGGGTCGTGCTCGGCGTTGTGGCGCTGCTCACTATCGCATTGGCAATGGTCACCCACGCCCGGACCGCGAACGCGGAAACCAGACCGGGCGCCCGTGCCATGGAGTCCATTGCCCCGGACCAGGCCAACCGCACGATACGCGTGGCGGTGAACAAGTCACAGGTACTGGAGTTCGGCCACCCGGTGAGCGTGGTGTCCATCGGAAACCCGGACGTGGCGGACGTGGTCGTCATGCGGGCCCGGCAGATCTATGTACTGGGCAGATCGCTGGGCACCACCAACGTGGTGCTATGGGATGACGACAACCGGGTTCAGGGAATGCTCAACGTGGAGGTGACCCACGATCTGGATACCCTCAAGGCCAATCTGCATGAGATCCTGCCGGGGGAATCCATAGAGGTACGCTCCGCCCAGGGCAGCCTCATCCTTGGCGGTTCCGTCTCGAGCACCGCGCGCATGGATGCCGCACTGCGACTCGCCAACAGCTTTGCCACGGCGTCCGGAAGCGGCAATCCGGTGCTCAACATGATGGAGGTGGGCGGATCCCACCAGGTCATGCTGGATGTCAAGGTGGCGGAGGTCTCGCGCACCCTGGTGAAGCGTCTGGGCGTTCAGTTCAACGCGTTTGACTCCGGATCCCCCTGGAAGATAGGGGCGGTTCAGGGCGGCGCCAGCTTCCCGGATGCCGTATTCACCGGCGGCGAGCGCATCCCGTTCTTCAGCCATGGCACACCCATCGGTCCGGTGATCGGCGAGTTCGCGCCGGTGACACCGTCGATCGAGAACACCGGTATCTTCGCGAGCTACCACAGCGGCGATTTTCTCTTCAACATGGTCATCGACGCGGCAGAACGCGAAGGCGTCGCGAAGATCCTTGCGGAACCCAACCTCACGACCCTGAGTGGCCAGGAAGCCCATTTCCTGGCCGGGGGCGAGTTCCCCATCCCGGTGCCCCAGGACCTGGGGCGGGTCACCATCGAGCACAAGGAGTTCGGTGTGGGCCTCAGGTTTCTGCCGCTTGTCCTGGACTCGGGGCAGATCAACCTCAAGGTGGATGTCTCCGTGTCCGATCTGACGCGCGAAGGCAGTATTGTCATCGGGGTCGGCGACCAGGCCCAGCAGCAGTTCTTCGTGCCCGCGCTCGTCAAGCGCAGCGCCAGCTCCACGGTGGAGCTGGGGCACGGCCAGACCATCGCCATCGCCGGCATGATCAACGAGAGCCTGCGGGACAACGTGGAGAAGTTTCCCGGCCTGGGCGACCTTCCGGTCCTCGGGCTGCTCTTCCGAAGTCAGGACTTCGCCAAGGACCAGACCGAACTGGTGATCTTCGTGACCCCGCGGCTGGCGCGTCCAATCACCCCGCAGCAAGCCAGACTGCCCACCGGCAGCTTCGTCGCGCCCACCAATCTCGAGTTCTACCTGCTCGGCAACGAAACGTGGAATGACGCCGATGCGGACGAGGACCGTCAGGACGGGGATGCCCTGTCGAACCGCCGCGATGGCGGCACCGCGGGACGTTTCGGTCACGACATGTGAGCGCGTTTCGTACCCATATATGAGGACAATCGCATGCACACCGTTCGAGTCATGATGCTGATATCGCTATCCGTTGCACTCACGGCATGCGCTGCCCTGACACCCGGAGGCGAGCGTCCGGAGTTCGGCGAATCCGTACGCCACATGATACAGGTTCAGACGTACGCGCCCGGCGATGAAGTGCCATCACTGAAGGGCGACAACGCGGCGGAGGCAATGGAGGCATACCGCCGGGATACGGGTACACGTGAGCGTTTCGGGAAGGGATTGATGGGCCTGGAATAGCCCGGAGAGAACCCGTGCAACCGCGCGCCGCGGGAATGCCGGGAGAGGCACCGACGACGATTGCCATACAAGGCGGATGAAACATCATGCGCTATCGACTCGATATTCTGGTGGTTGGACGTTCCAGGGAACAGCTGCTGATGCTGCAGGAGCTTCTTGGACGGCAGGGTGACGTCAACGTAAGGATCCGGCACGTCGGGAACGGCCATACCGATCCGCTGTACGATGTCGACCCGTTGCCCGATGCGCTGGTGCTGGTGCTCAGCGAGAACTGGCATGCCGAACTGTCGGCGCTGATGGAGCGCCGCGCCACCGAACGTCCGCCATTGCTGGTGGTCGGGAACGACGGCAACGTCGACCTGATCCGCGAGGCAATGCGTGCGGGCGCGAGGGATTTCTTCACGCCGCCCATCTCCGAAAGCGAGCTTACGCAGTCCCTCCAGAAACTCATGCGCGACAGGATGGCGGAGGCATCCCGACACACGGCTCACCTGACGGCCGTCATCAATGCCAAGGGAGGCTCCGGAGCCAGCATGATTTCCGCCAATCTGGCTCACCTGCTGGCCGTCACCGCGTCCGATCGTCGCACGGCGCTCATGGACATGGATCTGCAGTTCGGTGCCCTGCCCCTGTACTTCAACATGACCCCGCGCAACGGCATGGTCAGGGCACTGGAGTCGGTTGACAGCCTGGACACGATGGCCCTGGAGGGCTATGTGCAGCCTCACCAGAGCGGCCTGGATCTTCTGGCGTCCGCCCCCGATGAACTGGTGAGCGTGGCCGATGTTCCGGAGTCCCGCGTGGAACTGCTGTTGCAGGTCATGAGCGAGGCCTACGACGACATCGTGGTGGATCTGCCGCGCTGGATCGGCGGTTCAACGGCCATGGTGCTGGAACGTGCGGACCGGATTCTGGTAGTCCTTCAACAGGGTGTGGCGCACCTGCGCGATGCGAAGCGCCTGATCGGCATCCTCCGGCAGGAGATACACATCAGCGGCCCCCGGATCATCGTCGTCGTGAACCGGTATGACAAGCGCAGTGCGGTGAGTCTCCGGGATATCCAAGATGCACTTCCGGACCAGGAGATCGTGACCCTGCCCAATGATTTCCGTCAGGTCACGCAAAGCATCAATGTCGGCAGCCCGCTACCGGAACACGCCGCCCGGGCCCCGGTCACGCGCGAGCTGGCAAAGCTGTCCCGCCGGCTGCATGAGGACCGACCGCATGATGACGGCAGGAAGAGCGGCGGCTGGAGCCTGTTCGGCCTGGGCCGGAGAAGCTGATTGAGGAGTCAACTGTCATGGGCCTGAAGGAACGGTTCGGAAATGGTGATGGCCGCAGTGCAGAGAACGGGCGAACGGCCTGGACACAGCGCAGCCAGCGTTCCGGGATGCTGAGTCTCACGGCGCCGGAACAGGAATGCAAGCAGCAGCTCTTCAGGCAGCTCGTGAAAATTCTGGACCTCTCCCTGCTCGGCGGTCTGGATGACAAGGACGCGCGCGCCGAGATACAGCAGGTCTGCGAGAACCTCATGGCGGAGGAGGCGCTGCCGATCAATGCCGGCGTCCGCCAGCGTATCATTTCCGAGCTGCAGGACGAGGTGTTGGGGTTGGGTCCGCTGGAAGCGCTCCTGGCGGACAAGACCGTGGCGGACATCCTGGTCAACGGGGCCAACCATGTCTACGTGGAGCGGCAAGGGAAGCTGGAACAGACTGCCCTGCGCTTTGACAGCGACCGGCACCTGATGACCATCATCGACCGCATCGTCTCCAGCGTGGGGCGCCGGATCGATGAATCCTCCCCCATGGTGGACGCCCGCCTGCGGGACGGGTCCCGAGTCAACGCCATCATCCCTCCCCTGGCGGTCGACGGGCCCATGCTCTCCATTCGCCGCTTCGCAGTGGATCGGCTGACCGCGGAGAATCTGGTCGAGATCGGCACCTTGACGCCGGTCGCGGCACGGTTGCTGGAATCGGTGGTGAAAGCGCGGCTGAACGTGCTGATCTCCGGCGGCACGGGAGCCGGCAAGACCACCCTCCTCAACGTCCTGTCGGGCTTCATTCCACACCGGGAACGCATCGTCACCATCGAGGATTCGGCCGAATTGCAGCTCCAGCAACCCCATGTGGTGCGCCTGGAGACCCGTCCTCCCAACATCGAAGGCAAGGGCGAAGTGACGCAGCGCGACCTGGTACGCAACAGCCTGCGCATGCGTCCGGACCGTATCATCGTGGGCGAGGTGCGCGGCGGTGAAGCACTGGACATGCTTCAGGCCATGAATACCGGTCACGACGGCTCCCTGACCACCGTCCATGCCAACAGCCCCCGCGATGCTTTGACCCGGGTGGAGAGCATGGTCGCCATGAGCGGCGTCAACCTCCCCTCACGACCGCTGAGGGCGCAGATTGCGTCCGCCATCGATGTAGTCCTGCAGGTGGAGCGCCTGGAGGACGGCAGGCGCCGGGTGGTGAGCATGCAGGAGATCAACGGCCTGGAGGGAGAGATCATCACCATGTCGGAGATCTTCCAGTTCCAGCGCGAGGGGCTGGATCAGAATGGCAACGTGCTGGGCCAGCTCAAGGCCACCGGCATCGTGCCCAGGTTCCATGACCATCTCAAGCGCAGGGGCCTTGACCCCGGCCTTGACGTGTTCGAACCCGGACGCTAGCCATGTCCTGGCACATCTCCGATGAAGTGATCTTCCTCGTCATGATCTTCGTGGCGGTGTTCCTGCTGGTGCAGAGTTTCATGCTGCCCGTCTTCGGCGAGAACCGGCGGGCACGCAAACGTCTCAGGAAGCGGCTTCAGTCCATGGACGGCATGGAGGGCCAAGCCGGCCGCATCTCGCTGGTGCGCAGCAAGTTCCTGCGGGAACTCTCCCCGTTGGAGCGCTGGCTGGAGGCACTTCCGGGGATGCAATCCCTGGAACGGCTGATCGAACAGGCCGGGCACGAGACACCGGCCTATCGGGTGGTCCTCAAGGCCCTGTTGCTGGGGGTCGGCACCGGGCTGGCGTTCGGCTACCTGCTTCCCCATCCGGGGATGGCCCTGATCGTCGCATTGTTGGCGGGTGCCTACCCGTTCATCCGGTTGTCCATGGACAAGTCCCGGCGTCTGGCCAGGTTCGAGGAGCAGTTGCCGGATGCCCTGATCATCATGTCCCGGGGTCTGCGGGCCGGGCATCCGTTCGCGGACGCCTTGCGTCTGGTGGCCGAGGAGATGCCGGACCCGATCGGAAGCGAGTTCCGAACCACCTTCATGGAGATCAACTACGGCGGTGATGTCCGCATGGCCCTGGGCGGTCTGTTGAACCGGGTGCAAAGCGTGACCGTCATGGTCTTCGTGACCTCGGTGCTGATCCAGAAGGACACCGGGGGCAATCTCGCCGAGCTGCTGGACGGGCTCGCGGGGGTCGTTCGGGACCGGTTCCGCTTTCACCGCAAGCTGCGGACCCTCTCGGCCCAGGGACGGATGGCCGGCTGGGTGCTGTCGCTCATACCATTCGCGCTGGCCGCGGTGCTCTCGGTGGTCAACCCGAAGTTTCTGCCCATGCTGACCGAGGATCCCACTGGCCGTCAGCTGATCATGGCCGCATTCGTCCTCATGGTCATCGGCATCATCTGGATGCGAAAGATCGTGCGGATCGACGTATGAACGGAGACATGTCATGGAACCGCTGACCAACCTGATCGCCCTGCTCGACGAGCTCTTGACGAACCCCGAAGCGGCGCAGATCGGGTTCGCGGCGATGATGGGGCTGGCGGCCTTTACCCTGATGGTGGCGATGATGTTGTTGCTCGCGGGTCTGGCGGACCCGTTGCGCCGCCGACTCCAGCATCTCGAGCAGGACGAGGACGAAAAGAACGCGGCGCCGGTCATGTTGCGGCTGTTCGCACCCATGGGCGATTACCTGGTGCCCACCGAGCGTGAGAACCGCTCCAGGGCGGCCCTGCGCCTGCGCCACGCAGGGATTCGTTCACCCACCGCGTTGCGGGCGTTCTACGGTGCAAAACTGGCCCTCGCCGCGTTGCTGCCGCTGGTCGTCCTCGGCGTTGTCACCACCTTCTTCCGGGTATCGATGACCGCCACCCTGCTGTTCGCCATCTCCGCCGCCCTCGCCGGCTACCTTCTGCCCACCCTGTGGCTCGAACGGGCCATACGCAGGCGTGCCCGGGTACTGCGCCGCGGCCTGGCGGATGCCCTGGATCTGCTGGTGGTCTGCAGCGAAGCCGGGCTCGGACTGGGACAGGGAATCCAGCGTGTCGCGGAGGACCTGGAGGTCAGCCATCCGGAGTTGTCGGACGAACTGCTGCTGTTCAACATGCAGACGCGCGCCGGCATGGACAACCGGGAAGCATTACGTGACCTGGAGGAGCGTACCGGCGTGGAGGACATCCGGGGCCTGGTGACCACGCTGCTGCAGAGCATGCGGTTCGGCACGAGTATCGCGGCAACGCTGCGGATCTTCGCCGCCGAGATGCGTGACAAGCGCACGCAGGAGGCCGAGGAAAAGGCGGCGAAGGTCAGCACCAAGATGCTCTTTCCGCTTGTCTTCTGCGTGTTCCCAAGCTTCTTCGTGGTCGCGTTGGGTCCGCCGTTGCTGGGCGCCATGGCGGCGCTGGGCGGACGCTGAATCCCTTTCGCCGGCCCCGCGGCCGAGGATCATGTCATGAGCCTGAAGCAAACCGATTCCAGAAAGCTACTTCCGGCACTGGCGCTGAGCGCGATCCTGGCCGGATGCGCCAGCATTCCCCGAAACGAAAGTCCGGATGTCTACGGGATGCTGTACGACGGGGAATCCACCGCCGCCTATGCCACGGCGTTCCCGGTCGGGAGCCCCGCGGAAGCTTACGGGAACGGTGACATGGCTGCGCGGGCGGGGGATTTCGACCGCGCCCTTTTCGAGTATATCCGCGGTCTGCGTCTTGAGTCGGAACCGGTGGCGGAACCCCTGTACCGGATCGGTGCCATACATCACCAGCGGGAGAACCACCGGTTGGCCGAACTGGCCTATCGCTGGGCACTGGAGGTGGATCCGGATCACGGGCCGGGCGCCACTGCGCTCGGCATCATGCAACTGGAGAAGCGCCAGTATGCCGAGGCGGCGACGCAGCTTGAGTCGGTCACCCGAAGCGGCAACGCGAACTGGCGCACCCACAATGCCCTGGGAATCCTGTCGGACCTTCACGGGGACTTCGAGGAGGCCGCGCGCCACTTCAGCGATGCCCTGAACGCCAGTCCCGGGAACCCGGTCATCCTCAATAACCTCGGATACTCCCGCTACCTGGCGGGAGACCTGGAAGGTGCGCGCGCGGCACTGCGCCAGGCGCTGCGCGGCAATCCACGTTACGAACTGGCATGGCGAAATCTAGGTCTGGTGCACGCACGCGAAGGCGATTACGACGCCGCGCTGGATGCCCTTGCCAGAAGCGGCACCGAGGCGGAGGCGTACAACGATATCGGCTACGTGTCCATGGTAGGCGGACGGTATTCCGAGGCAACCTTCTTCTTCCAGGAAGCGATGCGCCGATCGCCCGCGTTCTATGCAACCGCCAGCGAGAATGCCAGACACCTGGAACGCCGAATCCGCAGAAAGGCAGCTTCCCGGCAGGACTGAGGGCACCCGCCGCGGATCTCGCCCGGAGTCACGACGATGAGAATCGGCATACGAAGGAAACAACGGGGCTCCGAACTGGTGGAGTTCGCCATCACGGCATGGCTCCTGTTCTTGCTCCTGTTCGGCATCATCGAGTTCAGCGTGGCGCTCTTCGACAAGGCTACAATCACGAACGCCGCCCGCGAGGGTGCGCGCCACGGCATCCTGTTCCGGCCGGATCCGCGTGACCTGGCGGCCGAGAATGACGCCATCACGCAGGCCATCAACAACTACGCGTCCTCATACCTCATCTCACTGGGCGGAGAGGCCGAGATGGCGATCGACATTCAGCGCTCGAACGGAGGAGGCACATTCAGTGTGGGTGACGAACTGACCGTGACTGTCACCTATCCATACCAGTTCATGCTCATTCCCGGATTCATCGCAGGATTGGGCGGCGGCATCGACCTCTCATCAACATCGGTCATGCGGGCGGAATAGACATGCTTCAGAATCGCATCTCAAGGAAACGCTTTGCATCGTCGCGGCCGCACCAGCGCGGGGCCTCCATGGTGCTGGTGGCCATATCGCTGATCGCCCTGTTGGGGCTGGGTGCCCTGACCCTGGACGGCGGCAACCTCTACGTGGCCCGTAACGAACTGCAGAACGCATCGGATGCAGGTGCGCTCGCCGGTACCCGCATGCTCTACCTTCCTGACGGTTCCATGGTGAATGCGGGCGCCAACCAGATTGCACACGATGCCGCCATCGCCAACAGCAGCCAGGGCACACCGGTGGAAGTGGTCAGCGTACAGCGGGGACACTGGAGCTTCACCACCAGGACCTTCACGCCCAATCCTTCCCTCGAGCCGGTGGATCTCTTCAACGCATCGACGACCGAACTGGACCTGAACCTGAACTTCATCAACGCCATGGAAGTGGTCACGCAACGAAGTGCCACACCGGTCCAGGCGTTTCTTGGCTCTGTGCTCGGATTCAGCGGCTACTCCGTATCGGCCCGGGCGGTCGCCTACATCGGTTTCGCGGGGACCCTGAGGCCCGAGGATGTCGATCAACCCATCGCCATCTGTCGCGATGCCATCACGGATGGAAACGAGTTCTCATGTAACGTGGGGCGTTTCATTCCGGATCATTCGGACACCGGCGGCTGGACCAACTTCCGGCATGACGAGAGCGGCGCCACCAATGCCAACGAACTCAATCAACTGATCTGCAGCAACGGCAACCCCGATGAAATGCACTTCGGCGAGGACATTGCAACGAACAACGGACAGGTGCAGTCTGCCTTCAACTCACTGTATGGCTGCTGGAAGGAAGAAACCGAGCAGGAGCGGCTATGGAACCTGACCCTCCCGGTGATCGACTGCTCGGAAGGCATCGCCCCCAGCAATCCGCTCGTCGGTGCGGTCAATCTCAATATCGTGTGGATCGAAGACAGGGGCATTGCCAACAGGATTGACGATGATGCGCCCTGGCAGATGGAGCTGCCGCCAGTCGATGGCAACGATGTGTCTCCGGGATCCTGGAGCAGTGATGACCCTGACGGGACCCGGCGCTGGGACGACTTTGTGGAAACCTTCAACATCCGCATGCCGGATGGAAGTCACGCCTACTGGAGCGACGATCCCCAGGAACGGGGTTGGAAGCAGAAGACCATCTACTTTCTTCCCGATTGCGCCCCGCACGAACCGATCGGACGCACGGGTGGAGAGAACTTCGGCGTGCTCGCCCAGATCCCGGTGCTGGTGGACTGATTGCCGGACGCGTGGGTCGTCAACCCATCGGGTGACCTTGGCGCCTGAAGTCCCGATTCAAACCGGAATGCCTCGCCGCCCTTCCAGCGCGCGGCGCCAGCCTGCTCGCCGTGGCCGGGTGTCTCGCTGTGAACGGTGGCGAGAGATGCGGGCTAGTCGCCCGGTCGTGGCTCTGGTTTCCGCAATCCCAATGTCAGACCCTGATGCCGCGTGCCGGCCGGGACAGGCTGCAATCGCACTTCGGCACCCGGCTGCCCACCCCCGGCCGACCTCCCCTGCCGGGCCGCCGCCACGCGGTAATGCGAGGGGGTATCGCCCACGTAACGATGGAACGTACGTGTGAAATACGACAGATCGTGAAAGCCGACATTGAAGCAGACATCAGTGACCGAAGCGCCCGGATGGGCGAGCATGCGCTTCGCCTCCTCGATGCGCGTGCGCTGCACGTACTCCTGAAATGTCATCTGGTAGTAACGCTTGAAGATGCGGCTGAACTGAAACGGGCTCAGGCCGCAGATCGCGGCCGCTTCCGCCTGAACGATCTTCCCGTGCAGGTTGCGGGCTACATAGGAGGAAACCGGGTCCAGGGCAGACGAGTCGCCCGTTGCGCCGGCCCCTCTCATTCGTGCCTCCGGAGGAATCACATTGGGGGGCGTCAATGTGCCCCGCAACGGACGCCGCCGCATCTCGTGAGCCGGCCGGAGGGTCGACAACTCGTGGAGGACGCACAGGAATCTGTCAACATCCACGGGTTGAACGAAAAAATCCCGCACACCCGCGCGAAATGCCCAGACCGCCAGCAGTTCCGAATGTGCCTGGGTGATCATCAGCAACGGCACGGAGGGCATGCGTTCCTTCACCAGGCGCAGTTCCGCCAGCCCGGGCAGGTCCGGGTAGTCGTACTGAAAGCAGACCACCAGCGGTGCTTCCTGCCCAATGATCGGCAAAGGCGACTCGCCCGGAAGGATCCGCCGGACCCGGTAGCCGCTCTCCTGCATTCCCGCAATGTATGCGTCGTTCGTGGCATCCCTGATATTGCGTACCACGATCAGGACGCGACCCCCTGGTTCCATGGCCGATACCCCCCGACGTGCGCTGCCCGACATCCTTGACGACAGCCACCGTTGCCGGCCCTGGCCTGCGCTACGGCTTTATGTAAGTCGTGCCTCGGAACCTGTTGACAGCCCGGCTCCCTGAGCTAACGTAATTTTTTACAAATATTTCGTAAGATGAGGAAAAACAAGGATTTTTGTGGGAATTACGCCTTTGTCTGAAAACTGTATGGCAACCTCAATTAAATGTGACGGACACCCTTGACATAAGTGTAGACAATGTATTAGGGAATTCAAGCATGAACACTACGGACAAAGGTCCGGGGTCAACGGTCCTGGCGATAGTCGACCCCGGACACGAAGCGCGCTCAGCGAAGTGTTTTCACCGCGCGGTTGCGCGCCGGGCCTGTGGGTTGTGGCCATCCCCGTCGTTCGGCTCACCACGTTCGGGGGCGTCTCGAGACCGCCATTGCCCGGCCGCCCTTTGCTGAGCTCCCGAGGTGATCCCATAGGCCGCCAGCCACACCCCGTCCTTATCCTTCCGGCTTCCTGTACCCGGACGGTGCCCTCACCGCCCGTGAGGGCAATGGTGCAACAACGGTACCCACGCAATGGCCGACGGGCCCCGGTGCGGGGAACCCCGGAAAATCAGGAAGTCCGGTGGCGGCGCGTGGCACGTCGCTTCGGGAGAATTCGATGGGTGTTTGTGATAGCTTGGGTATGAAATGATCACATACGATTTTTCTGCCCTGATCATGTCCCTGGAGCGGCGATCCGACTTCTCCCCTGCAGGAAGTCAGGTTCAGGTATGTGCTGATCCAGCTCCGGACGAACACCCGTCAATGACCCGCGGATGAAAGGAACCACGTAACTCCGAGCCACGTCGTATATCTTGAGAAGACACCTACATGGACAAGACCACACTCGATCAAGCCGCCCTCGATTACCACTTGCTCCCCACCCCCGGGAAGATCTCCGTGGTACCCACCAAGGGACTCACCAATCAGCGCGACCTGGCACTGGCCTATTCGCCGGGAGTGGCGGCCGCCTGCAGGGCGATCGAGGCCGATCCCGCACAGGCGGCAAGGCTTACGGCACGGGGCAACCTGGTGGCCGTGGTGACCAACGGCACGGCGGTACTGGGACTGGGGGCCATCGGACCCCTGGCGGCCAAACCGGTGATGGAAGGCAAGGCGGTCCTGTTCAAGAAGTTCGCCAACATCGACGTGTTCGATCTGGAGCTCGACGAGCGGGATCCGGACAAGCTGGTGGACATGATTGCCGCGCTGGAGCCGACCTTCGGCGGCATCAATCTGGAAGACATCAAGGCGCCCGAATGCTTCCAGATCGAAAGCCGCCTGCGCGAGCGCATGAATATCCCCGTGTTCCACGACGATCAGCACGGCACGGCCATCGTTGTGGCGGCCACGGTACTCAATGGCCTCACCCTGGCCCGCAAGGAGATCAGCGAGATCAAGCTGGTCACTTCCGGCGCCGGGGCTGCCGCTCTCGCCTGCCTGGATCTGCTGGTCACCCTGGGTGTGCGCATGGAGAACATCTGGGTGACCGATCGACAGGGCGTCGTCTACAAGGGGCGTGCCGACGAGATGGAGCCCTTCAAGGCACGCTATGCCCAGGAGACCGAGGCACGCACCCTGGGAGAGGCCATCGATGACGCTGACGTGTTTCTGGGCCTGTCTGCCGGCGGTGTGCTCAAGCCCGAGATGGTGGCGCGCATGGCCCCCTCCCCGCTCATTCTGGCCCTGGCCAATCCGGACCCGGAGATCCTGCCCGAGGAGGTCGCCCAGGTGCGCGACGATGCCATGATGGCCACCGGACGCTCCGACTACCCCAATCAGGTGAACAACGTTCTGTGCTTTCCGTTCATCTTCCGCGGCGCCCTGGACGTGGGCGCAAAGGCCATCACCGAGGAGATGAAGGTTGCCGCCGTACGTGCCCTGGCCGATCTGGCGCGCGCCGAGCCCTCCGACCTCGTGGCAAAAGCCTACGGCGAGGACAACCTGCGCTTCGGACCTTCCTACCTGATACCCAAGCCCTTCGACCCCCGGTTGATCGTGAAGATCGCGCCCATGGTGGCCAAGGCGGCCATGGAGTCCGGGGTCGCCACCGCGCCCATCGACGACCTCTGGAGCTATCGCGACCACCTGAACAACTTCGTCTACCAGTCCGGCTTCATCATGAAACCGGTGTTCGCCGCCGCAAAGGCCGCGCCCCGGCGCGTCGTGTTTGCGGAGGGCGAGGAAGAGCGGGTGCTCAGGGCCGTTCAGACGGTGCTCGAGGAGGGGCTGGCGGAACCCGTGCTGATCGGCCGGCCGGACGTGGTGCAGATGCGCATCGACCGGATCGGACTGAAACTTGAGCCGGGCAAGGATTTCGAACTGGTGAACCCCGATTCCGATCCCCGCTACCGGCCGCTGTGGACCGATTACCATGACCTCATGGGCCGCAAGGGCGTCACCCCGGAGATCGCCAAGCAGCTGATGCGCAGCGACACCACGCTGATCGGCTGCATGCTGCTGCGGCATGGCTATGTGGATTCGCTGATCTGCGGCGTGACGGGAAGCCTTGCCACCCATCTGCAGCACGTGTCTGACGTCATCGGACTGGCACCGGAGCAGCGCAACTTTGCCACCATGAACCTGCTGATGCTGCCGCGCGGCACCATGTTCATCTGCGACACCTACGTGAACGAGGATCCCGATGCCGAGACCATTGCCGAGATCACCGTCATGGCCGCGGAAGAGGTGCGCCGCTTCGGGCTGACACCCAAGGTCGCCCTGGTGTCACACTCCAACTTCGGCAGTGTCCGATCTGCCGCGGCCCGCAAGATGAGCGAGGCGCGGGCCATCATCGAGCGCATGGCGCCGGGCCTGGAGGTGGACGGCGAGATGCATGCGGACGC
>SKOF01000155.1 GCA_007120155.1 Thioalkalivibrio sp.
ATCACCTGCGACGACATGCTCATGCGGACCCGTGCACGCGAGGTGATCGAGGGCGTGCGCATCCTCATGCAGGCGGTTCAGCCGCGCCGCTGCCTGATCGGCATCGAGGATCACATGGCCGCCGCGATCGGGGCCATGCGTCAGGCGCTGGGCAGTGAGGAGGCGGACGGCATCCGCATCGTGCCCATCCCGAGTCAGTACCCTGCCGGGGGCGAAAGGCAGCTGATCCAGGTGCTCACCGGACGCGAGGTGCCCAGCCAGGGACTGCCTGCGGACATCGGCATGGTATGCCAGAACGTCGGTACCGCGGCCGCGATCTACAGGGCTGTTGCCCTGGGCGAGCCGCTGATCTCGCGCATCGTCACGGTGGCTGGCCGCGGCGTGAACCATCCGCGCAACCTGGAAGTGCTCATCGGCACGCCGTTCTCGGATCTGATCGCCGCCGCCGGCGGCTACTCGGCGCAGGTGGCCCGCCTGATCATGGGCGGCCCCATGATGGGCTTCGCCATGCCCAGCGACGAGGTGCCGGTGGTCAAGGCCACCAACTGCATCCTGGCAGCCACCGACGAGGATGTGGCACCACCCGGGCCGGTCATGCCCTGCATCCGCTGCGGCGAATGCACCCGGGTCTGTCCGGCGCAACTGCTCCCGCAGCAGCTCTACTGGTACGCCCGGGCCAAGGATTTCGACAAGACACAGGACTACAACCTGTTCGACTGCATCGAATGCGGCTGCTGCGCCTACGTCTGTCCCAGCAACATTCCTCTGGTACAGTACTACCGCTACGCCAAGACGGAGATCTGGGCCCAGGAGCGGGAACGCCGCAAGGCGGACATCGCCCGTGAGCGCCACGAGTTCCGCCAGCAGCGCCTGGAACACGAGGAACGCGAGAAGGCCGAGCGTATGGCCCGCAAGAAGGCCGCCCTCGCTGCCAGGAACGGCGAGGACGGCGATGACCCCAAGAAAGCCGCCATCCAGGCCGCCCTGGAACGCGCCAGGGCCAGGAAGGCCGCAGAGGAATCCGAGCAGATGAGCACAGGCAAAACGCAAGAGGACAAGGAGCCCTCCGGCTGATCAGGCAGCGGAGTTGTCCGTGCATTTCCTTGCCACTTGCCACTTGCCACTTGCCACTGCCTTAATGCGCTTCCCCACACACAGCTCGCCGCACATGACGCCGGCCCACAGCGTGGGCCGGATGATGCGTCGCGTGCTCTACGCGCTTGTACCGGGCACGCTGGCCATGGCCTGGTATTTCGGCTGGGGCGTGCTGGTGAACGTGTCGCTGGCGGTCGTGCTCGCCGTGGGTTTCGAGGCGCTGATGCTGCTCGCCCGCAAGCGGCCGGTCATCCCGACCCTGGGAGACTACAGTGCGGTGGTCACGGGCTGGCTGTTCGCACTGGCCCTGCCGCCGCTCACGCCCTGGTGGGTGACACTGGTGGGGATCGGCTTCGCCATGGTGGTGGCCAAGCACCTGTACGGCGGCCTTGGTTACAACCCGTTCAACCCGGCCATGGTGGGCTACGTGGTGGTGCTGCTCTCGTTCCCGAGGGAGATGATCCAGTGGCTGCCCCCCCAGACACTCACCGATCCGGCCTTCAGCCCGACCGCGGTGCTGACCGCCATCTTCCTCGGGCAGCTGCCCGCCGGTGTCTCCTGGGATGCCATCACCACCGCCACACCGCTGGACCTCATGAAGACCGAGCTGTCCATGAACCGCACCATCAGCGAGATCCGGGAGCATCCCCTGTTCGGGGCATTCTCCGGACACGGCTGGGAGTGGATCGGCAACTGGTTCCTGCTGGGCGGATTGTGGCTGCTGTTCATGCGCGTGATCAGCTGGCAGATTCCGGTGGCGATGCTGGGTTCCCTCGCGGTCACGGCAGGCATGTTCTGGATCGTCGATCCGGACACCTTTGCATCACCGGCCTTCCACGTATTCAGCGGCGCGGCGATCCTGGGCGCCTTCTTCATCGCCACTGATCCGGTCTCGGCCAGCACCACGCCCCGCGGCCGACTCGTCTATGGCGCGGGCATCGGTGTGCTTCTGTACGTGATCCGCACCTGGGGCAACTACCCCGATGCCGTGGCCTTCGCGGTGCTGCTCATGAACATGGCCGCCCCCACCATCGACCATTACACCCAGCCTCGGGTGTTCGGACAGAAGCCGCCGCCCACGCGGCGCGACAACGGGCCGTAGCCATGGTGCGCAACATCCTCATGTCCGGCGTGCTGCTGGCCCTGTTCGGCGTGGTCGGTGCGGGTCTGGTGGCCTTCGTGTTCCAGGGCACGGCGGACCGGATCGCCGCCAACGAAGAGGCCGTCATGCTGTCCAGCCTGCACGCGATCCTGCAGCACGAAGCCTACGACAACAACATCCTGGAGGATGCCATCCCGCTGTCCAACGAGCTGCTGGGGGGAACGGACCTTATGGCCTACCGGGCCTACCAGGGAGACGAGCCGGTGGCCGTGGTGTTCACGGTCATTGCCCCGGGCGGGTACAGCGGCCCCATTCGCCTGCTGGTGGGCGTGGAGGAGTACGGCGAAGTGGCCGGCGTGCGGGTGGTCGCCCACAGGGAGACCCCGGGCCTGGGCGACGATATCGAGGTCCAGCGCTCCGACTGGATCCTCGACTTCGACGGCCGCAGCCTGGCAAGCCCGGCCTACAATCAGTGGGCCGTGCGCCGAGACGGCGGCGTCTTCGACCAGTTCACCGGCGCCACCATCACCGCCCGGGCCGTGGTGACAGCGGTGCGTGACACGCTGGTATACTTCGAGGCCCATCGCGACACCGTATTCATGCGCGCAACCGCGGACGAGGAGGAATCCCCCCTTGAGTGACATCACCTACCGCGAGATCAACGCCAACGGCTTCTGGCACAACAACCCGGGGCTGGTGCAGCTGCTGGGCCTGTGTCCGCTGCTGGCCATCTCCGGAACGGTGATCAACGCCTTGGGCCTGGGGCTTGCCACCACGCTGACGCTGGTGGCCTCCAACGTGACCGTCTCCCTGATCCGCCACTGGGTGCGTCCCGAGATCCGCATCCCGGTGTTCGTGCTGATCATCGCCTCGGTGGTGACCGCCATCGAACTGGCCATGAACGCCTTTTTCCACGAGCTCTACCTGATCCTCGGGATCTTCATTCCGCTGATCGTCACCAACTGCGCCATCATCGGGCGGGCCGAGGCCTTCGCCTCCAAGCAGCCCATCCCCAAGGCACTGGCCGACGGTCTGGCCATGGGTCTGGGCTTCACCTGCGTGCTGGTGGCACTGGGCGCCCTGCGCGAGGTGGTGGGCCACGGCACCCTGCTGTCCGATGCCCATCTCATGTTCGGCGAGGCGGCGCGCGGCTTCAGCCTGACGCTCATTCGGGAATACCGGGGCTTCCTGCTGGCCCTGCTGCCCCCGGGCGCGTTCATCGCCCTGGGGCTGCTCATCGCCCTGAAGAACATCATCGACTCGGGGCTGGCGAAGCGTGCCGCCGTGCGCGCCCCGCAGCCGGCCGAGGCAGCGGGCTGAGAAGGCGCGGAAACCGGATGCGCGATACAGGAGAACACACCACACCCCGCCGGTTTCCCGTGCCCTGCATCCTGGTTCTGCGTTCCTGCCCATGAACGCTTCCAAGCGCCGCGAGATCTTCGAGCGCCTTCGCGCCGCGAACCCGCACCCCACCACGGAACTGAACTACCGCACGCCCTTCGAGCTGATGGTGGCGGTGGTGCTGTCGGCGCAGGCCACGGACAAGGGCGTCAACAAGGCCACGGCCAATCTGTTTCCCGTAGCCGATACGCCGGCGGCGATCCTGGACCTGGGACTCGAAGGCCTGAAGGACCACATCCGGACCATTGGCCTCTACAACAGCAAGGCCGAGAACATCATCCGGACCTGCCGCATCCTCGTCGAACGCCACGGCGGCGAAGTGCCCCGGGACCGGGAGTCCCTGGAAGCCCTGCCCGGGGTGGGCCGCAAGACCGCCAACGTGATCCTCAACACCGCATTCGGCGAACCCACCATGGCCGTGGACACACACATCTTCCGGGTGGCCAACCGCACCGGCCTCGCCCCGGGCGGAACGCCGCTGGCCGTGGAAAAGAAACTGCTCAAGGTCATCCCCGCCGAGTTTCTGAAAGACGCCCACCACTGGCTGATCCTGCACGGGCGCTACACCTGTACGGCGCGCAATCCCAAATGCCCGGACTGCATCATTTCGGATCTGTGCGAGTACAAGGGAAAAACCGGGATCCACGAGGCAGGATCCGGGAGGCAGGGGAAGGCCGCGTCCAAGGCCTGATGGCCCCGGCAACGGGTTTCCACTTGTATCCGGCATCTTGTATCTTGTCTCTGCCCCCCCACCCTGCGATCCCGTGACAAACGCCCGATCCCCCGACCTCGCACAACTGCTCGGCCAATGCGCCCTCGGCAACCGGGCCGCCTTCGAACAGTTGTATCGCGCAACCTCGCCGAAACTGTTTGCCATCGCCGTGCGTATATTGAACAGCGAGGCCCTGGCCGAGGAGTGCCTGCAGGACGCCTATGTGAAGATCTGGCACCGGGCGGGGGATTACCGCCCCCACCTGGCCAGCCCGGTCACCTGGCTGGTGACCATCGTGCGCAACGGCGCCCTTGACACCCTGCGACGCAATCGCCGTCAGGTCACGCTGCAGGACCCGGCACACCTGGAGTTCCTCATGGATGAGTGGAACACGGCCCCCGGACCGGACGGACTCGACAATGACAGCGACAGGCTCCGGGACTGTCTAGGCCAATTGGGCGATGATCAGCGCCGTTGTCTGGAGATCGCCTATTTTCAGGGCCTTAGCCACGCTGAAGTGGCGGAGCTGACCCGCACGCCCCTGGGCACGGTCAAGACGTGGATCCGGCGGGGGTTGGAGCAACTGAGGAAGTGTCTGGATGTCTGAGAGGTCCCCGCCATGAACTACGACAACCCGGAACTGCGCCGGCGACTCGCTGCCGAGTATGCGCTGGGCACCCTGCGCGGTGCGGCCCGGCGGCGTTTCGAGCGCCTGCTTGTCCGGGACCCGGACCTGCAGGCCCGGGTCGTCGCGTGGGAGGAACGTCTCGCCGGCATGGCCTGGACGGCGGCGCCCGAAGCCCGGGTGCCGGAGCGGATCTGGACGACCGTCTCCGGACGCGTCGAGACTGCAGGCTCGACGGCCCGGCGGCGCGGGCTCTGGAACAGCCTCGCCTTCTGGCGGGGCACGGGCTTTGCCGCCACGGCCGTCGCCCTCGCCCTGCTGGTGCTGCCCGTGGATCCGCCCACCCGGGCACCGGACGCGATGCCCGAACGGGTGGCGATGATCGCCGAGTCCGGCAGCGATGCCATGGGCTGGGTGGTGACAGCCTCCGCGGGCGGGCAACAGATCCGGGCACGGGCCCTGTCCCCGCCCGAGATGCCCGAGGGCGAGGTCTGCGTCCTGTGGCTCGTGTGGCCGGACGGCACGGTGCGTGCCGTGGGCGTACTTCCGGAATACGGCGAAGCGACTCTCGCCATGCCGATTACGGATCGCCAGCCCTATCAGGCACAGGTGGCCGTGACCATCGAACGCGTCAGCGACATCCCCATGGATTCTCCGGCGGGGCCGAACGTCTATCGAGGCCCCTGGATGGAGCTCTGACTTCGGGAACGCGCAGCACCTGAATCCACCCGACGCGATGAAACGTATCATGCCCAGACTCGAAAGCCTCCCTGGCCCGGGTCTCACAAACCCAGACGAATGAGAAGGAGAATCACCATGTCCAGCAATATTCGCAAGCCTCTCGGTGCCGCAGCCCTGGGCGCCCTGTTCGTCGGCTCGATGGCCGTCGCTCCCATGGCCTCTGCCGCCGAGAATCCCTTCAGCATGCAAAGCCTGTCCAGCGGCTACACCGTGGCCGACAAGCACGGCGGCGAAGGCCGCTGCGGTGAAGGCCGTTGCGGCGGCGCCTCGTCCGACAAGGACAAGGATGCCGAAGGCAAGTGCGGCGGTGACGCCTCGTCCGACAAGGACAAGGGTTCGGAAGGCAAGTGCGGTGAAGGCCGCTGCGGCAGCAACTGAGCACACTCGCCACCCTGTAACCTCATGTGTGGGCCGCGATCCGGATCGGATCGCGGCCTTTCTTTTGTGGATGCTTGCCGGATCTGCGAACGCTTCATGGCTTGCTCTGCGAAGCCGCGGCCATCCGAGAACCCGGTGGCTCGCGAAGTCGCCAGCGGGCAAATCGGGCGGCTGAATCACCAGCGGGTTTCCCGTCGGCCTCACGAGCCCACGCGAGGCCCTTGGCCCGGGAGGGTCATGGGCACATGCGGCCCGGGCTTGTACTTAACCGGTCGGTCAACTAGGATCCAGGCATGACAACCTCACCCGACACGCGCCGGCGTCTGCTGGACAACGCCCGCTCCCTCATTCACCTGCGTGGCTACGGTGCGGTCGGCGTGGCGGAGATCTGCGCCCGGTCCGGGGTGCGAAAGGGCAGCTTCTATCACTTCTTTCCCAGCAAACAGGCCCTGACGCTGGCCATGCTGGAGGACCACTTTGAGATCTTCGAAGACCAGCTGCTCGTTCCGGCCTTCGATCGCCGCACCCCCCCCATGGAACGCTTCGAGGGCTTTGTGCGGCGCCTCCACGACCACCAGGCGGGCACTGCGGCCGGCACCGGGCACCTGCCGGGATGCCCATTCGGCAACCTGGGGCTGGAACTGGCCGCCCACGATGAACCCATCCGTATCAAGGTGGAGTCCCTCCTGCAGCGCATCCGTGGGTATTTCCAGGCCACCCTGGAGGACGCCCTGGCCGAAGGCATCCTGACGGGGACGGATCCGCGCGCCACGGCCGAGGCGATGCTCGCCTACCTGGAGGGGGTGCTCCTGCTCGCGAGGACACGCAACGATGCACGCCTGATCCTGGAGCTGGGCCCCGCCGTGACCGGTATACGCATCCCCTCCCGGGCAGA
>SKOF01000254.1 GCA_007120155.1 Thioalkalivibrio sp.
CCCATGTGCTGGTGCCCCTGATGCGCGCGCACGACGTGATGATCAACCCGCAGCGGCCGCTGGTGATCTACGAGGGCATGAGTTTCGATCTTGAAGATCTGGACATCCGGGAGCCTGAGCTGGAGCTGCAGAACTCGTCGCTCATGGTCAACGGCAAGCGGGGCGACGTGAGCCTTGATTTCGTGATCCGTGCCGGGGGTCGGGCGGTGGGGACCGGCGCCAAGAAGCTGGTGCTGAGCGGATTGAGGCCCTATGACGACGCCACGATGCAGGCGCTGGTGGATCAGTATGCAGAGTCGAAGGCGGCAAACCGCAGGTCAGGGATGAAGGATGACGGATGAAGGATGAATCAGGCAGGGAGGCTCTGAAAGGCAGGTTGTTTGCGGGACACGACACTGGCCTACGCGAGTCTGCCTCGCAGCCAGCGCCCGCCGGCCAGTAACGCAACGAGTGCTAGCAGGGGCAGAAGAGATGCCGGGCTGATGCCTTCGTTCTCCATGCCGGATTTCATGAGTGTCTGGACCGCATAGGCATACACCACCCACTTGGCTCCCAGGCCCACTGCGGCCGCAAGCAGGTACCCGCCCAGCGGCAGGCCGAGGGTGCCGACGCCGAAGTTCACCACCGAGTGGGGAAAGCCGGGCAGCACGCGCAGGGTCAGCTGGGTCCAGGCGTCTCCCTTGCGGCGCAGCAGCCTCAATACCCGCTGTCCGGTGGGGCCGGGTCGCCAGGCCCGGCCCAGCCAGCGCGACGTGTAATAGGCGCCCAGTGCACCCAGGGTGCTGCCGGCGGTCAGGATGGCCGCCGCCGCCAGCGGCGGATAGAAGGGAGCCACGATCCACAGCATGAGGGTGCCCGGCAGGGCCAGCGACAGCAGCAGGGCCTGCAGCAGGATCAGCAGCGGAATGGTGGCCGGGTGCGGCGCCAGCGCCTCCCCCCAGGCCAGGGCGTCAGCCACCGCCACGGGTTGATAGACGGCGAGCGCGATGACGACGATCGCAAGCGTACCCAGGGCAAGCAGTCGCCAACGCTGCTGGCGGCGCTCGCCGGCCCAGTCGGCGTCCGGGGTTTCTTCCGGAGCGTCACCACATGAGGTCATCCGGGATCTCATAGCCTGCGTATGGGTCGTCTTCCCTGTCGGGTCGTGTCCCGGTCGTGCCGTCCGGTTCATTGAATACGACGACGCGCCCGGCATCGCGCTCACGCACCTTCTCCAACCCGTCCCGCGGCAGCAGTTCATACCCGCCCGCCAGCGTCACGATCCCCAACTGCCCGCGCACCAGCCCGTCCCGCTGTTCGCCGGTGACATGGATGGAGCGGACCTTGTCGCCATGCTGGAAGTGATAGGGCTGGTCGCCGTCTTCGCGCGGCAATCTCTGGTCCAGGATGATCTGGCGGATCTGGGCTGCGCGTGCCTTGCGTTCCGCGGCCTCCTGCTGCTTTCGGTTCAGTTCCCGGGAACGCTGGGCCTGGCGTTCGCGCAGTTCCAGCGCCGCGGAATCCTGTGCCGCGGGTTTCGCCCCACCCTTGCGGCCCTTGTGCTTCTTCCGGTTCTGGCGCTCCTGACGAAGCTTCTTTTCGTCCACCAGCCCTGATTTCAGCAACTGGTCGCGCAATGAGTTGGACATGAGTGATCCGGAGGTTTGCGGTTTGAAGGGGCATTGTAAGGCGTGACGGGCGCATGATCCATGACTGCGCCGGCGCCGAGCCAGCGAGGCCTGAGGCATGTGCTGGCTATTCGATCCGCGCCTCTATGGTCTCCCTGTTGCCAAGGTTGTCTTTCCAATGGACGGTGACCGGATCGCCCGCAGCTCCTCCGGCGAACTGGAAGGTCAGAAGCGGGTTCGCGGAGATGCCCCAGCCCCAGTCGGCACTGAGGATGGTCTCGCCCATATGGTCGCAACGGATATCCTCGATGAAATGTCGCGGCACCGTGAGCCCCGTCACGGGATCCTTCCGGGAGCCGGTTTCCATGGGGTGATTGATGAGCACCGCCACGGCGGTGAAACCGTCCTTCAACTCTGCACGCATCTTGCTCTGCATGTCAGCATCCTCCCGCGGCTACCTGCACTGCGTTCTGTGCACGAAAGTACCTTCCTCCGGCCGATACGATGGCCACCACGTTGCCGCTGCCACCCATTCGGATGCGCGTGACGATGGGGCCGTGCACCCGTGGCGAGAGCCGAAAGCTCGCCACCAGGGGAAAGGGGTTGGGTTCAGAAATCAGCGTGATGCCCTGCACGTCGTCGAGGTCGGTGGCAACACCGACGCGAACCAGCGCACCGCTGCCCACGCGCGCCGGTGTGTCCAGCATCACCCTGGGGCTCAATTCGGCCTCTGTGTTTCCCGCAAGCGTGCGCCAGGCGAGTGCCGCGTCCTGGGTCATAAAGGCCTCCCGGGGCCATGCGCCCAGTACCCGTGAAGGCCTGAGCAGCGACGGGACGAGACCGGCCGCGAGCGCGGCGGTGAGCGTGTGTTTCAGAAAGTGTCTGCGATTCATGATGGCGTCCTCCGTTGTCGGGCTTCCGGTTCCCGAAGGTATCCGCAGGTGAGAGTCGCCCGGGTCAGTCCGACAAGGGCCGTGAGCCGCCGGTCGGAGGTCCTGCGTCCTCCGGCCCGCAATACCAGTCTGGTCATCCACAGGGACCGGCGACAGGGAGGAGTGCCGTGCACGGCTGTGATATATGCACATGCGGGGCGCGGGTCCCTGAAGGGCGCGTTGACGCGTCGCGTGGGTGCCTTTGGACCTCCATCATCGCGCGCGTTTCGGATGGACGATGAGGTTGCGCAGAAACATCTCTCCCTGTTCGCGTAGCGTCGCGTCGACCATCGTCGGCGCGCCCTTCGGCCTGCGCTCGCTGTAGAAGGCATTGACGATGAAGGTCGAGGACGCCTCGAGACATGCAACTCCTCTCGTCTCGATTACCAGCTCGGCACCGGGCAGGTCCGGGTCGTCCCGTTCCTCCATCCGGACGGCGTAGTCCACGCAGCGATTCCCGGCGGTTGCCCGGGGCGTCGCGGCGATGTCCACCAGCCGGAAGCGGCCGCGGGTTGTCCGCCTCGTCTCGGTTTCGAAGGCCGTGGGAAAGCTGTCTGCGGTGGTCCCTCGCGCATACGCGGCGTCCGTGAGGGTGACCATGATCACGAAGCTCTGGCCGCGTTCGGCCCGTTCGATCGCGTCGGGGGTCTCCATGGTGTACGCCAGATATGACCGGCCGATGTCGGGTTTCCAGTGGGCGCCAGGCGGCGCGCGGCCGGTGAATCCGCGGCCCGTGAAGGTCTCCGGGTGCGTCCGTTCAGCGGGCGGTGCCAGCCCGTAGGCTGCGAGGTGTGTGCCTTCACGGCGCGCATCACCCGGGATCGGCGCGTCGAACAACCGCAACCGACCCGCGGGGAGTGCGGGCTCCGACACGGCGGCGGGGACCGCCACCGGAGCAGGCAGCAACGCGATGACAGCGATCAGCGCGGCAAGGGGTGCCGATCCCGGGAAGGAACTGGTACGCATGGCATTGTCCTCTCGTCAGTCTGTGCAACAGCACCTGTTGCACGGGGCATGAGGGGAACCGGGCCGTTTCGAGGCGGGCGCGGATCCCCGGTTTTGATTGCATGCTGGAACAGGGCGCCGCGCCGGGACAGGGAGGATGCCCGTGGCCGGATGTGATATATGCACATGCTGGACTAGACTCAGTAGGCGGCGTTGGCCCCAAGGGACCGGCACCGGGTGCAGGATGCTTCGCAGGCATGGACGTGTGTTTCGCCTGCCGTGGCACCATGGCGCGGACTGCGCGATGCGGGGTCGAGAACCTCGGGGGCGCTCATGGTTGGCAGTACTGAACATTGGTTGCGGGAAGGGCTCGACCCGTCCCGGGAGGACGGGAGCGCGTCCGACCGCGCCCGGGAGTCGCCCGGGGCCCCGGCGCTTGCACGCGGCCTTGCGGCCATCCTGAGCGCGGATGTGAGCGGCTACAGCCGGCTCATGCGCGAGGACGAGGAGGGCACCATCGGACGCCTTGCCGAGTACCGGCAGGTCATCTCCCGGCACGTGACCCAACACGGGGGCAGGGTCGTGGACACGGCGGGCGACGGTGTCCTGGCCGCCTTTCCCAGCGTGGTGGAGGCCGTGGTTGCCGCCGTCGGGATACAGCGTGAACTCGGCGGACGCAATGCGGATCTTCCAGCCGATCGGCGCATGGCGTTCCGGCTCGGCGTGCACCTGGGCGACATCCTCAGCAGTGAGGGCGCGGTCTACGGCGACGGGGTGAACCTGGCCGCGCGCCTGGAGGCACTGGCGGAGCCCGGTGGCATCTGCATCTCCGGGGATGTCTACAACCAGGTGCACCACAGGCTCGATCTCGGCTACGTGCCCCTGGGGCGGCGTCGCGTCAAGAACATGGCCGACCCCGTTACGGTCTACCGGGTGGAGCCGGACCCGTCGTCGCGCCCGGTTTCGCGCCGGCTGCATCTGCACCGACATTCTCTCACCGCATTCATCGTCATCGCTGGACTGCTTGGCATCGTGCTCATGGTCGGCGTGCTGCGTGCGCCCGGGCCGGTTTGGGAGACGGTGCTCACCCCGGCGACCCTGGCCGGCGGACCGGCGATCGTCGTGCTGCCCTTCCGGAATCTGAGTCCCGAGCCGGAACAGGACTACTTCAGCGACGGGATCACCGCCGATCTCACTGCGGAGCTTTCCAACCTTTCGGGCTTGCTGGTGATTGCGCGCACCACGGCGTTCGCATACCGGACAGCTGACGTGTCGCCCCGGGATATCGGCCGCGAGTTGGGAGTGCGCTATCTGTTGCAGGGCACGGTACGTCGGGCGGGCAGGCAGTTGCGTATCACCGCGGAACTGGTCGAAACGGAAAGCGGCCGCCAGATCTGGGGCGGGCGCTATGACGGCGCGCTGGAGGATGTCTTCGCCCTGCAGGATGCGGTGACGGAGCAGATCGTCGGCGCGCTCCAGGTCACCGTCACCGAGGCGGAGCAGGCGCGACTGGCGCGGCGTTACACGGTCCACCTGGAGGCCTATGACCACTTCCTGCAGGGGCAGTGGCACTTCCAGGAGTTCACCGCCGAGGGCAATGCCCGCGCGCGTGCGCACTACGAGCGCGCGCTCGAACTCGACCCGGGCTTCGCCCGCGCCCTGGCGGCGCTCGCTCTGACCCACGCCTGGGACTCTCGCTGGGGCTGGAGTGCCGACCGGAGTGCATCGCTGAGCATGGCCCGGGAACTGGCCGATCGCGCCCTGGTCCTGGACGATTCCCTCCCCCAGGTCCGGTGGGTGCAGGGCTACGTGCTGCTGCACGCGGGGGAGTTCGAGCAGGCGCTGGCGCAGGCCCGCTATGCCACCGCGCTCGATCCCAACTTCGCGGACGGCTACGGGCTGGTGGGGCTCATCCTCGTTGCCATGGGCGAGCCTCAACAGGCGCTGGAGCACATGGAGCGCGCCGTACGGCTCAATCCCCACTATTCCGCCCTGTACGCCACGGTGATCGGCAGCGCCTACATACTCCTGGAGCGCTATGACGATGCGGTTCGCGAGCTTACAAAGGCCGTTGCGCAGCATCACACCCACCTGAAGAACCACGTGCTGCTGGCAGCCGCCTATGGCAGGCAGGGGCGGCTTGACGAGGCGGCCTGGGTGGCGGAGGAGATCCGCATGCTGAGCCCTGGCTTCTCGATCGGATACTGGATCACCTCGGAGTCCTTCGGAAGCCCGGAGACGCTGCAGTGGTACATTGAAGGCCTGCGCAAGGCCGGGATCCCGGAGTAGGCCCGGCGATGCGCGGAGTGCCCCGTCGCCGGATCCCGTGCGCGGCACCCACGGGTGTCGTGCGCACCCCTCGTCCCGGAGCGTTCCCGTGATCGAGGAATTCCCCCTGTTTGCGGGTCTTGGCGGGCAGGCGCGTGCCGCGCTCGAGGCGTGCCTGCACACGAAGGTCTACCCGGCGCGCGTGATGGTCGTGAGCGAGGGTGACGACACCCGTTCCCTGTACCTGATCCTGGACGGACGGGTGAAGGTGTTCACCAGTGACGAAGATGGCAGGGAGGCCCTGCTCTGCACCCAGGGTCCGGGCGAGTACTTTGGCGAGATGTCCCTGTTCGACGAGGCCCCGCGCTCGGCGTCCGTGATGACCCTCGAGCGCACCCGCCTCGCCATGCTGGGGCGTGATGACCTGCTGCGCTGCTTGCAGGACCATCCCGGAATCGCGCTCGCCCTCATCAGCGAACTGACCGGGCGGGTGCGCCGGCTCACCGAGCAGGTGAAGTCCCTGTCACTGCAGGATGTCTACGGGCGCCTGACCCGGCTGCTGATGACGCTGGCGGAGCGGCACGACGGACAGCTTGTCATCGACCCTCGCCCTACCCACCAGCAACTGGCCAGCCGCATCGGTGCCTCCCGGGAGATGGTGACGCGCATCCTCGGGGATCTCGCGCGCGGCGGCTACGTGCAGATGGACAGCGGCCGCATGGTCCTGGCGGAGCGCTTTCCCCGCGCCTGGTGAGGCGGTTCGCGCTGTGCATAGTTCACAAGCCCACGGGTAATCCTCCCTCGTCCCCCCGTTCGCCCGCCTCCACTCTGGGGGCGTGCCGAAGCAAAGGCACGACGGAATCGAGGAGGAACCTGCCATGAACACCAGAAGATTCACCACGGGCGCCCTGGGCACGGCGTGCGCCCTGATCATGCTCGTCGCGTCCGCGACGGCCGATGTCTCAACGCCCCGCGGCGACACGGAAGTACTCGGCAGCGTGCACTTTCCCGTGTCCTGCAATGCGCAGGCCGGGCAGGCATTCGACCGCGCCATGGCGCTGTATCACTCCTTCCACTGGCGCGAGGCGAAGAAGGCCTTCGATGCGGTGCTGGCCGCCGAC
>SKOF01000452.1 GCA_007120155.1 Thioalkalivibrio sp.
GCAATGCCACCTTTTGCGTTTCGTATTTCATCGGTCTTGTTCTCCTCGAATCATTAGCCCACTTTCAACGCACACATCCGCCTCAGCCGGACGGATGGGGTGGCCAGCCCTGAGTATCGATGGAATCGGTCCACTGGAAGAAGTCAATGAGCGCATCCATTTCCTCGTCATTGATCTCGAAGTAGGGCATCTGGCGCCGCCCCGGGACACCGGTGGGCATCGCACGCATCCAGGCCGCAAGCGCAGCGCGTGCGCCCTCGGGATTCTGCCGCCCGCCGAAACGGGTCCAGACGTTGCCGACTTCCGGTGCGAAGTAGGCACCTTCACCGAGGATCGAGTGGCAATTGATGCAGTTGTGTTCCTCCCACACCTCTTTGCCCAGCTTTACGGAGTCCGTTAGCCCTGCGCTGTCGGTGGAAACGTTGACGATGTACCAGTGACTATGCGCGGTCAACGCTGCGAGTATGAGGAAGAAGAACAGCGATCCCCCATAGAAGATGTTGCGCGCCGCTGCCTTGGTGAGGCCCTCGGTCATTTGCGTACCCCCTTACTCTTAAGTGGCAGTTGCAGTTCCGCCCCCGATCGGTTCGACCAGCGGTCGCCCTCAAGGACCCTCGGAACAGGTTCCGTGCACCCTGAACATGTATTGCCGATGCATGTTGAGAAAAGAGTATAGGCCGGAAGATGCCATCGTGTTGATCTCGGTCAATTGGATGCACAGGGTGCGGAGTGCTACGGGATTCCGGAGACCCCGAGCCCACGCTGCACCACCCGCGTGCACGGGCACAAGCAAACGGGGCGCCGGACCGGCACAAGACAGAGGCCGATCACAGTATTCCGGATGAGCCGGCGAAGTACCGATTCCTGTCAGGGTCGGGCCCTTGACAGATTCCCGGGAGCGTCTATCCTTCAAGACTAGACCGTTCAGTCTAGTTCATGAGCCCATGAAACATTCGACGAAGCAACGCCTGCTCAACTCGGGCCTGTCCATGCTCCTCGAGCACGGGTACAACGACCTGGGTATCCAGACCCTGCTCGCGGCCACGGGGATCCCAAAGGGCTCTTTCTACCATCACTTCCGCAACAAGGAGGACTTCGCGCTGCAGGTCATCGACGAGTACATGCACGAGGTGCATGCGGGCCTGGACGCCTGCCTCGGGAGCAAGGAACAGCCCCCGCTCGATCGTGTGCGCTGCTTCTTCGAGGCATCGCGGCGGAAGTATCAGAAGGACGGGTACATGGGCTGCCTGCTGGGTGGGCTCGGACAGGAGCTGTCGGGCGTCAGCGAGGTGTTCCGCAACAGAATCGAGGGGTGTTTTACCGAGATCGCCGGACGTCTCGCCGATTGCCTGGAGGAGGCCCGGCGGCGGGGTGACATCTCCCCGGACGCCGACCCGGAGCACATGGCGGGCCTGCTGCTCGACTGCTGGGAGGGCGCGGCATTGCGCAGCCGCCTGCGGCGGGATCCGGCACCGCTGAATGCCATGCTCGATTTCTACTTCCGCTCGGCGGCCGTTTGCTGATGTCTTTGTCTTTTTGCTGCCCGGAGACTAAACCGACCAGTCTATTCTATTCGTGCAACAGAACCTGCGAAACCGACATCACGGAGCACCAACCCCCCATCGAGAGGAGAGACCGCCATGCAGACCGCATCATCCATCGACACCGCATCACTCTATGAACGCCTCGGCCGGGCGGAGGGAATCGCCGCGCTGGTGGACGACATCGTGGAGGCCCACATGAGCAATCCGGTCATCCGCGCACGCTACCTGCCCCTGAAGGACACGCCCGAGCACCTGGCGGAGGTCAAGGCGCATCTGTGCCAGTTTCTCGGCGCCGGCAGCGGCGGCCCGGAGCGCTATGCCGGGCGCAGCATGTCGGAGGCGCACCGGGGCATGAACGTCAGCGAGGCGGAGTTCATGGCCGCCCTCGACGACATCCTGGAGACGCTGGACCGGCACGGCATCGACGGGCAGACCCGCAAGGAGATACTCGCCATCGGCTACGCGCTGAAATCGGAGATCGTGGGCCTTTGAAGGCCGGCCCGTCCAGGGTCCACAACGAAGACACAACGAAGAAAGGGGGCCGCGCGGCCCCCTTTCTTCCTACCCGTTCATGCACCACAGGGCTCATGCCAGATCGTTGGCGAGCGAATCCCGTACGCCCTGCGGAAGCGGCTCCACCTGATGGCGATAGTTCTCATGGTCGACACCCACGCTGACGGCCGCACCCGACTTCACCGCCGCGACCATCTCGGGCGACAGTTCGAAGCGCATGAAGTGCACCGATGAGGTCTTCTCCTCGGTGTCGCGTTCCATGTCCTCGTCGGCGATGGCGTGGACCTTGTCAAAACCGCTCACCTGAACCCATGTCCTGTCTTCGATGCCGATGAGCCGGGCCAGTGCTTGCTTGCGCTCCTCGACATCGTCGAACTCCACCATCATGGTGGCCTTGAAGTTCGAGCCGTCCGGAATGAGGGGGTTGTAGGCGTCCAGCTCGTCCTCGATGCCCTCGGCTTCGTAGATGCGCTCCACCCGCAGCATCTCCTGGATCTGGTACTGCATGGTCAGCCGGTCCTCGAAGTGCAGCGTCACGTTGGGCCCGACAGGCACGACGCGGTCACGCTTGTGCTTCATCACGTCGGCACGGAACTGCGGCCGCACCTCGGCATATTTTTCCAGGGAATACAAATCGTCTCGGGTCAACTTGGACATTACAGCTTCACCTCGTCTCGCAGATTGCCGGGCATTCAGCCCTTGTGTTCATGTTCCAGACCGGCGATGGGCTTGTCGGTGAACAGGTAGTCGCGCAGTTCCTTGTCGAAGGTCTTGTCGCGCCGGCGAATCCACTCCAGCACCATGGCCGCGTGCTCCTTCTCCTCGTCGCGATTGTGGGCGAGGATGGCCCTGAGTTCCTCGTCCTTGCAGGCATCCACCCGCTGCTGATACCAGTCCACCGCCTCGAGCTCCTCCATCAGGGAGATGATCGCCCGGTGCATGTCACGGGTCTCATCGCTCAGTTCCTCATGGGGCTCGTGGTAGCCTTCATTCGCCATCTCGGTTCTCCTCGGCTGTTGCCGGTACGCTACGTACCGCTTTAAAGCCCGTAGGCCCGACGGAGCAGGGTCAACGGATGTTCCGGGGTCCTGTCGTCCTTCAGGCCGTTCTCGATCTGGTGGCCGGCCATGGGGCAGTCACTGGAGTAATGATCCGCCTCGGCCTTCTGCACCCGGCTCACCACGGGGCGACAGATCTTCATGGAGATCTCGTGGAACTCGCTCTTCACCGCGTAGGTGCCGTCGTGCCCGGAGCAGCGTTCGATCACGTCGATCTCGGTGTCGGGCACCAGTTCCAGCAGCTCGCGTGTCTTCAGACCGATGTTCTGCACCCGCAGGTGGCAGGAGGCATGGTAGGCGATCTTGCCGAGCCTTTCCTTGAACTCCGTGTTCAGCCTGCCTTCCCTGTGGCGCAGCATCAGGTATTCGAAGGGGTCGAAGATGTGCGCCTTGACCTTCTGCACGTCCGGGTCATCCGGGTACATGAGGGGCAGTTCCTGCTTGAACATGAGCACGCAGGAGGGCACGGGGGCAACAATGTCATAGCCCGCATCGATGGCCTTCACCAGCACCGGGATGTTGTGCTCCTTGGCCTTTTCCACGGCCTCCAGATCGCCCAGTTCGAGCTTGGGCATGCCGCAGCAACGTTCCTTCTCGGCGAGCGTCACGGGGATGCCGTTGTGCTCAAAGACCTTGGCGAGATCCTCGACGATATGGGGCTCGTTGTAGTTGCCGTAACAGGTGGCGAACAGGGCCACCTGGCCGCGGGTGCGGCCGGCCGTCTCCGCACTGGCGGAGGAGCGGTGATTCTTCAGGCGCTTGCGGCCCGTATTGCTGTGGTACTCGGGCAGAATGGCGTCCGGATGCACGCCCATCACCTTGTCGAGCACCTTGCGAACGGGCTTCATCCTGTTGGCCGCATTGACCGCCTGGGCCACAACGGGAATACCGGCGAGCCTGCCGACCGTATCGGTCGAGGACATGAGCTTGTGACTCGCCTTGGCGCCTTCCTTGCTGAAGCGAACGGCCTTGGCCCGCAGCATCAGGTGCGGGAAGTCGACATTCCAGGGATGAGGCGGCACATAGGGGCACTTCGTCATGTAACAGAGATCGCAGAGATAGCAGTGATCCACGACCTTCCAGTAGTCCTGTTTGGCGACCCCGTCCACTTCCATGGTCTCGGATTCGTCCACCAGGTCGAACAGTGTGGGAAACGAGTTGCAAAGACTCACGCAACGGCGGCAGCCATGGCAGATGTCGTAGACACGCTCCAACTCCTGCATCAGGGATTCTTCGTTGTAGAAATCCGGGGAGCGCCAGTCGAGGGGGTGCCGGGTCGGCGCTTCCAGATTGCCTTCTCTCTGACCTTCTACGGGTGCGGACATCTCGGCCTCTCTTGCTGGCTGCCTTGGATGATTCGGTGGGGAAAAAGCGCCAGGGCCGGTGAACCGGCCCTGGCGGGGGTACCGCTCAGGAGTCCAGGGCGTCCAGGGCCTTCTGGAAGCGGTTGGCGTGGGAGCGCTCGGCCTTGGCCAGCGTCTCGAACCAGTCGGCCACCTCGTCGAAACCTTCTTCGCGGGCGGTCTTGGCCATGCCCGGGTACATGTCGGTGTACTCGTGAGTCTCGCCGGCGATGGCGGTCTTCAGGTTGGCCTCGGTCCCTCCAAAGGGCAGCCCGGTAGCGGGATCACCGCAGGTCTCCAGGTACTCCAGGTGGCCATGGGCATGACCGGTCTCGCCTTCGGCGGTGGAACGAAACACGGTGGCCACGTCGTTGTAGCCTTCCACATCGGCCTTGGCGGCGAAGTAGAGGTAACGGCGGTTGGCCTGGGATTCACCGGAAAAGGCTTCCTTCAGGCTCTGCTCGGTCTTGCTGCCTTTGAGTTCCATAGTGGTTCTCCATCTTCAACTGTGGGTTAAGCGGGAAATGTACGATTTAGAATGTTTCTAAAACGTCCGGACAATTTAGACCAAGTCTAAATCCATGTCAACGGGCACATGGCCGGCCCCTGGTCTGTCGTTGGTCAATCCCTGCGATTGGCGGTTTCCTATGTCTCCAGACTTTGTCATGGTGACACCGGATGCCCATTTCAAGGTGTCACGCGGTCACCGATGCCGACGTCAGGCCCGGCCCGCGCGCGCCTCCGAAGCCATGGGGTCCGGGGACCTTAGCAGGGGGATGTTGATTCCTTATACTTTAGACCCCTTTCGCGGAGAAAGAACGTGCCCAAGAAAATCCCGCCCGCCGCTCCGGCGGATTTTGAGAAGGCCCTGAGCGAGCTGGAATCGCTGGTGGAACGCATGGAACAGGGCGAGTTGAGCCTGGAGACCTCCCTGAAAGAGTTCGAGCGGGGCATCGCCCTGGCCCGCCAGTGCCAGCAGGCCCTGCAGCAGGCGGAGCAGAAAGTACGCATGCTGACCGAAGAGGGTGAAGAGACACCCTTGGACAACCCCGACCCGGAAGACGACGGCGGCGAGGAAGCATGAGCATGGAAGATCATGTCACCGCCTTGAGGGAACGCACAGAACGGGCCCTGGACCGCTGGATTCCCTCCGCCCGCACCCACCCCGCCCGACTCCACGAGGCCATGCGCTATTCCGCGCTGGGGGGCGGCAAACGGGTGCGCCCGGTCCTGGTGCATGCGGGCGGCCTTGCCATGGGGGCGGATACCCCGCGACTGGACGGTCCCGCGTGCGCGGTGGAACTTATCCATGTCTATTCGCTGATCCATGACGACCTGCCAGCCATGGACGACGACGACCTGCGCCGGGGGAAGCCCACCTGCCACAAGGCCTTCGATGAGGCCATGGCCATTCTGGCGGGTGATGCCATGCAGGCGCTGGCCTTTCAGATCCTGACCGTCGACCCGGACATGATCCCCGACCCCGCCCGCCGCCTGCGCATGATCGAACTGCTGGCCCGTGCCGCCGGTTCCCGTGGCATGGCCGGTGGCCAGGCCATCGATCTGGGCGCCGTGGGTCAGGTCCTGGACATCGCTCAACTGGAGGACATGCACGTCCACAAGACCGGCGCGCTGATCCGAGCCAGCGTGCTGATGGGCGCGCTCAGTGCCGAGAACCTGGATGAAGGCCGCCTGGAGCAGCTGGACCGTTTTGCCAAGCACGTGGGGCTCGCGTTCCAGATTCGCGACGATATCCTGGACGAAGAGAGCGACACCGCGATCCTGGGCAAGACCCAGGGCGCGGACCGGGCGCTCAACAAGCCCACCTACCCGGCAGTCATCGGACTGGACGCCTCCCGGGAAGAGGCCCGTGCCCTGGTGGACCAGGCGCTCGCCGCCGTGGAGAACTTCGGCGCCGAGGCCGGCCTGTTGCGCTGGATCGCCCGGTATATCGTCGAGCGCATTAATTGAGCGTGAAGCGCGAGGGGTCAGGCGTGAGGCGCAAATAGCTTTCCTGGGCCAGCCAGGGGGCTTTTCATCCTTCACGCCTCACCCCTATCGCCTCCCCCATTTCTTGCATGACTCCCCAGCGGGGTCGATAATTCTCCCCTTTGCCGTGCGTCCAGCCCCCCATGACCCAACACGAGCCGTATCCCCTGCTGTCCCGCATCCATGCGCCGTCCGACCTGCGGGCACTGCCTGCCTCGGATCTGACAGCGCTGGCCGGGGAACTGCGGGCGTTCCTGCTGGACTCCGTCTCCAGCACCGGCGGTCACCTGGCCTCCAACCTGGGCAGCGTTGAGCTGACGATCGCCCTGCACTACGTGTTCGATACGCCCGAGGACCGGCTGGTCTGGGACGTGGGCCACCAGAGCTACCCGCACAAGATCCTCACCGGCCGGCGC
>SKOF01000267.1 GCA_007120155.1 Thioalkalivibrio sp.
CCGGCGCGAAGCGCCATGGCCATGCCGTCACAGCTCTTGTCGCCGCTGGGGGTATGGTACTTGTACATGGTGGGGCCGCCGCCGGTGGCCAGCAGCACGGCGCGTGCCTGCACGAACCGGAAACCGCCGCCGCGCATGTCGATCATGAGCACCCCGGAGATGCCGGAGCCGTCCTTCGACGGGACGATGGCCACCGCCCGGTGTTCCTCCATGCGCTCCACGTCCCGGGCCCAGACCTGCTCGGCCAGCCGGTTGATGATCTCGATGCCGGTGAGATCGCCCTTGTGCACGGTGCGGTCGAAGGTCTGTCCGGCAAAGGCCTTCTGGTGCAGGGATCCGTCCGGGTTGCGGTCGAAGAAGCAGCCCAACTCGTTCTCGAGCTCGTGGACCCGCTCGACGGCGGTGGTGACAAGCTTCCAGGCGAGATCCTGGTCCGGCAGCCATTTGCCGCCCTCGATGGTGTCCATGAAGTGGCGCTCGATGGAGTCGCCCGGCGCCAGGGCCACGTTGTAGCCCCCCTGCACCATGCGTGTGCAGCCGCACTTGCCCAGCAGGCCCTTCACGGCCACGGTGACCTTGAGGTCCGGCGCGGCGCGCTTTGCGTGCAGGGCGGCGAACAGGCCTGCCCCACCCGATCCCAGGATCAGGATGTCGGTCTTGACGGTGTCCATGACGCTCTCTTCCAGTGACAGTGAATGGGTTTGAACCAGCGGGGCTACCTGGAGGCGACCCCCAGGCTCGCCAGCACCGCGTCGCGCCGTTTGGCTCCTTCCTCGCGCACATGGTCATAGAGACTGTTGCCGGTGCTGTCCATGGCCACCAGAAGCGGGCCGAATCCCTTGATGCGGAACTTCCACAGGGACTCCGGGTTGAGGTCGTCCAGGTCCACGTCCTCGATGGCCTCCACCCAGGTGGTCTCGAGCGCCGCCGTTCCGCCCACGATGGCGAGATACACGCCGCCCAGGTCCTGGAACGCCTGCAGGGAGTCGTTGAGCAGTCCGCCCTTGCCGATGATCATGCGAACCCCGTACTGCTCCATGAGCGGCCGGGTGAAGCGCTCCATGCGTGCGCTGGTGGTCGTGCCGATGCACACCGGCGCATAACCGGCAGGATATTCATCGCTTTTCTCCACCTTGCGCACGTTGGGCGCGGTGTGGATGACCGCATGGCCGTTGAGATCGAAGTGCGTAGTACGTCCGCGGTCGAACATGTGGATCTGGGTGGCGTCGCGGATCCCGAACAGGGTCCCGTTCAGGGTGACCGTGTCGTTCACGCGCCAACTGCGGATGGTCTCCTCGGAGACCGGGGTTGTAATGTCGTGATGTGCCATTTGCGTGCTCCTAAGTGTCGTGCCCCATGAATATCCTGCGTTTCAGCTCCGGGCTTTGAAACGCAGGATATCTGTGGGACACGACATTAAAATCCGTAGGTAACGCCTTCCGGCGTAAACCGGGCCGAGGCCCGGCGCGCGGAATGGCATTGCATGTTGACGGCCACCGGATTCATGGTGATGTGGGTCGCGGCCAATTCGACGTGCACGGCGAAGGCCGTCGAATCGCCGCCGAGGCCCTGGGCGCCCACGCCCAGCTCGTTGACCACCGCCGAAAGTTCCTCTTCGAGCTTGCGCCCCTCGGGATCCTGGCAGTGGGAACCCAGCGGACGGGTGGCGGCCATCTTGGCCATGTGCATGCACAGTTCCGAAGTGCCGCCCACGCCCACGCCGACGATGGTGGGCGGGCAGGTCTTGCCGCCGGCCTCCAGCACGCGATCCACCACGAACGCCTTCACCGCGTCGACACCCTCTGCCGGAATCGCCATGCGCAGCCAGGAATTGTTCTCCGAACCGCTGCCCTTGGGGATCATCTCAAGGCGAAGTTCGTCGGTGGTGTCGTCATAGTCGAAATGGATCACCGGTACCCGCACGCCCGTGGACGTGTGGTTGTTCTTCCGGGTCAGGGGATGCACCACGGAGGATCGCAGCGGATGTTCCGTGGTGGCCCGTTCGCAGCCCTTGCGAATGGCTTCCTTCAGCATGGCCCCGTCGAACTGCACATTGCGGCCGACGATGACGTTGTAGATGGGCACGCCCGTGTCCTGGCAGAGCAGGTTGTTGGTGTCCTCGGCCACGGCGATATTCTGGATCATGGTGCCGAGCACGGCCTTGCCGGTATCGGAGGTCTCCCGTTCGCTGAGCCGGTCAAACCCTTCCTTGATATCGGGAGGAAGGATCTTGAGGGCGCGGATGTACAGTTCCCTCGCGGCCTCCTCAACTGCATTCGGATCGATGTTCATATGTCTGACTCCAACTTTCTCTCGAGCGCCGCCGGCGCAACCGGCGTACCGCCCATCGGTGAATCGCCCCGCGCCGGCCATGCATCCGGCCAGGTGCGCAGGGTCCTGACAGTCTCACAGTCCTGTGCTTTCCGGAGTGTCCCGTCGGCGCTGGAATGCACTGCCCCGCCTTTACAACCCTCCGGCTAGATCAACAGCAGGGCGCCGGAGACGATGAACAGCCCCAGCATCAATCGGCGGAATCCGGCCTCGCTGGTGCGGTGGAACAACTGCAGGCCGATATAGCCGCCGGCGGCCACGAACGGCACGCACCACAGGATGTCGTAGAGGGTCTGCCTGCCGAGTGTGCCCGTGCCGCCGAACCACGCCAGGGTATAGAGATGCACCAGCAGCACGTAGGGCTGAAACACGCCCCGCTGCTCCTGGGCGCTCCAGCCGCGAAGCCCGCACCAGAGACTTGGAAATACCCCGTTCAGGCTCGTGGAACCGCCCATGAAACCGCCCAGCCCGCCGACGCCGGCATCCAGTATCCTGCCGGTGCGGCGGGCCAGCGGCAGCACCGGCATCGCCGCCCGGCTGAGCATATACAGACTGTAGACGATCAGGAGCGCGCCCACAGTCTGGCGGATCAGGGCCGGGTCCACGTGCCGCAGCGCCGCCACGCCCAGGGGCACCCCCAGCACCGCGCCGATCAGGAACGGATTCAGGCGCTTCATGTCCACCGTGGACCACAGCCGCCAGATGAGCGCGAGGTTCAGCACCGTGGAACAAAGAATCACCAGGGGCACGGCCCGTTCCGGCGAGATGGCATGCAGCCAGATGGCCATGCCCACCAGCCCGAAGGCGAAGCCCGAGGCGCCCGCGGCCAGCGAGGCCGCAAAGGCCCCGAAGGTCAGCACGATCAACTCAAACCACATAGGCGAAGACCACGCCCGCGATGACCGTCAGTCCGGCGGCCACTGCCAGCAGGTCTTTCTGCCACCCGCGCCAGGCGAGGAATTCGAGCGCCATGAGGCGCAATCCGCCGGTCAGGTGGGCGGCCAGCAGGATCACCAGGCCGGCTTCAGCGAACTTCACCAGGGGCCGATCGGTCCAGGCGAAGAAGTCATCCATGCGTGCCGCCTCGTTCAACGCCATGCCCAGCACCCAGAAGTGGAACGGCAGGAAAAGGGTCAGCACGATGCCCGAGATCCGATGCACCAGAAAGGCCCACCAGGCGGGATGGTTGCGCGCACGCCAGTCGGTCTTCATACGAACACCCCCCAGACGGCGCGCAGGCCCCAGATGCCGAGGGCGAGCGCGAGGATCACCAGCAGGATATCGATCCCTGTACCTCGCCAGCCCAGCCATTCATCCAGCACGGCGCGCATGCCCACCGGCGCGTGTACGACCACCGCCAAAAGGAACACCACGTAGAACACGAACCAGAGCCAGTTGCCCTGGGTACGCTCCAGGATGGCGGCCGCAGACAGGTCACCCCGCATGGCGACGATGATGGTCACCAGGTGAACGAACACGCATACCCCCAGCACCATAGCGCTGATGCGCTGAGCTGCCCACAGGCGCGCCTGGGTGCCCGTTCTCACAGGTCACCCCGCAGCGCCGCCTTCATGACGGCGCGCTTGAGTCCGGCGATCCCGGCGGTTGGGGAGATATGCTTTGGACAGCGTTCCGTACAACTCACATGGGTATGGCAGGCGAGACAGCCGGCATCGTCTCCCACGGCGCGCAGGCGCTCGTTGCGGGCACCGTCACGCTCATCATTGATCAGGGTCCAGGCGCGATTGAGCGCGGCCGGGCCAAGGTAATCGGGGCGCCACTGCACCACGTCACAGGATGCGTAGCACACGCCGCAGCCGATGCACTCGATACCGGCATCGGCGTTCCTGCGTTCCGGGGAGTCCGGTCTGACCCGGGCGAAAGGATCCTCGCGGGTGGCGGTGGGATGAAACTGTCCACGCGCCCTCGCCCACTTGTCGAAAAACTCCGACATGTCCGTGACCAGGTCACGGACCACCGGCAGGTGTGCCAGGGGCGCGAGTTCCAGTGCGCCGTCCTTCGCCACCTTTGAAACGTGGGTCCGGCAGGTCCATCTGGCCACGCCGTTGACGGTCATGGCACAGGAGCCGCACATGCCCACCCGGCAGGCGAAACGGTACGCGAGCGTGGGATCCATGTGACGCTGAATGTGGCTCACCACGTCCAGCACGGTCTGGCTCTCGAGCCGCGGCACCTCGAATGCCTGGTACTCGCCCTGCTCGTCTCCCCGCCACACGCGAACCTGCAGGATATCCGACATGGAGAATGACTCCTGATGGTGACTGAAACGGGCCACGCAAAATGCCGGCCTGACCACATGACGGGCCAGGCCGGTGTACAGCGTGCTTACGCGCTGCGGTACAGGCGCGTCAGAACGAACTCGCGGTGACCCAGGGCCTCGGCGGCGGTCATGCGGCCATTGGCGGTGCGGATCATGCACTCCAGCAGGGCTTCACCCGCGTCGTCCATGTTCATGGTCTTCTGCAGCAGACCCGTGACGTCCACGTCCACGTGTTCGCTCATGGTGCGCACCGTGCGGGGGTTGGCGGTGATCTTGATCACCGGCACGATCGGGTTGCCGATCACGTTGCCCTGCCCCGTGGGGAAGAAGTGCACCACGTAACCGCCGGCGGCCACCAGGGTGACCATCTCGGCTGCGGCGGATGAGGAGTCCATGAAGAACAGACCGTCGCCCTTGGGCTCCTCGGCGGGCTCCAGCACCCCGTGCACCTTGCACTTCTTGCCGATCTTCTGGATGTTGCCCAGTGCCTTCTCCTCGATGGTGGTCAGACCACCCTCGATATTTCCCTTGGTGGGCTGGGAGTCGGACAGGTCATTGGTCTTGTTCTCGTTGATGAAATCGTTGTAGGCGCTCCAGGTGGCCATGAAGTGATCCGCCACCTCCTTGCTAATGCAGCGATCGCGCACCAGGTGTTCGCCACCGGTGATCTCGGACGTCTCGCCGAACACCAGGGTATTGCCGTTCTCGTACAACCGGTCGAAGGCCGCGCCGACACAGGGGTTGGCACCCAGGCCGGAGGTGGTGTCCGACTCGCCGCACTTGGTGGATACCCACAGTTCCTTGATGGGGCACGGCTCGCGCTGCAGCTCGCTGGCCCACTGCACGAACTCCTTCGCCTTGCGGGAGGCGGCGGCGATGGTGTTGATGTCGCCATTCTGTTCGATGCTGAAACCGGCAACCGGCTTGCCGCTCTCGGCAATGCCGTCGACCACCTTCTGGGTCCAGCCGGGTTCAATGCCGATGACCACCACGGCTGCCACGTTGGGATTGCGCCCGGTACCGATCAGGGTACGGAAGTGAAGTTCCAGATCCTTGCCGAACTGCAGGCGCCCATAGGGATGCGGCAGCGCCAGCGTGCCCTTGATGTTGTTGGCAACGGCCTCGCAGGCGGCATTGGACAGATCGTCGAGGGGAAGGATGATCACGTGGTTGCGAACACCCACGCGGCCGTTCTCACGGCGATAACCGAGAATTGTCTGATCAAGCATGTGTGTTACCACCGTTTCGTCTTGAGGTTGTGAACATGCACGTGCTCGCCTGCCTGGGCAGGCTTCACCATGCGCCCAATGTCCGTGCTGTACTTGATGACGGTGTCGCCGTCAGCCAAGTCGCGGATCGCAAATTTATGGCCAATGGGGATGTCATTGCGGACCTTTACCTTGAGGTCCTTGTCCTGGTCCATGATCCAGCCATTGACCTCCTGGCCGGCCTTGACCCCCTCAACCACGACGACTCCCACTGAGTCGTTCTGGTCATGAACGATGAAATGAATCATGTTTCCTCCGATACCTGGCGTTGTACAGTTGATGCCCTTCCGCATGAAAATCACCGACCGGGCTCCGCAATGGCAGGCGGCGCGGCCCCCCGTTCGGCTGCGACATTCGGACAAGCGTAGTACGCCTTGAAAAATAATTCAACTAGATGACCTAGCTGAGTAAGGTGATTCTGCGCACGGATCGGGAAATTCGCCGCCACTGGCCCGGTGAAGGGATCCCGTCAGATACTTCGGTAAACCCTTGGATCCCTGTCTACAATTGCAACTCGGGCCGGCAAGCAAAAAACCGGCCGGTCGGCAGGGTTCCGGTTGACAAGACAAGCATATCAACTATATGACCTAGACTTGTTACATGACTCATGCTAGCTTCCAAAAACCCGTGCACCGGGGATAAAAAGCCCATAGGGAAAACGAGGAAGGATCCTGCATGCCGCGGTCCATTGGTTTCCGGGATCTTACCGGGGCCTGGCAATCGGCATGCGCAGGTATCAATCAAAAGACGGTTGGCAAACCATCGAGAAGAATGTAACTGGAGGAAAACCATGTTCAAGCTATTGAAACGATCCGCCCTGGTGGGCGCCTGTCTGGCCGGCGCCCTCGGCATGGCGGCAGGTCCCGCCGCTGCCGCGTTCCCGGAGCGCACGGTCACCTACGTGAACCCGTTCAGCCCCGGCGGTGAGTGCGACATCGTCCAGCGCATGCAGCAGGAACCCCTCAAGCAGGAACTGGGGC
>SKOF01000284.1 GCA_007120155.1 Thioalkalivibrio sp.
TCGGTGACTTCCTCCACCAGCAGGATGAACTCGTCGCCGCCCCAGCGTGCCAGGGTGTCCTCCTCCCGCACCCGTTCGTGAAGCCGTTCGGCCACGGCGCGAAGCACCTCGTCGCCACAGGCATGGCCCAGACTGTCGTTGACCTGCTTGAATTCATTCAGGTCCAGGAACAGGATCGCCACGCGCCGGTCGCGCCTGCGGGCCAGTTCCAAGGCATGCTCCAGGCGAGCCTGCAGCAGGGTCCGGTTGGGGAGGCTGGTGAGCGGGTCGTAATGGGCGATGTGCTCGAGTTGCGCCTCGGTGCGGCGCCGCTCGGTGATATCCAGCCCCATGGCGAAGAAGAACTCCGGCCGACCCGATGCGCCTTTCACCGAGTTTGCATGCCATTCCACCGGACGCTGCTCACCATTGCGGGTCAGCACGTGGCTCTCGTGATGCACGGGCTTGCCGCCGACACCCATGTGCCGGAGCAGGATGTGCAGGGATTCATGTTCCTCGGGCGGCACACACAGGGATGCGAAGTCGCCGCCGATGACCTCCCCGGCCGAATAGCCGAGCGCCTCCAGCATGGCCGGGTTCATCATGCGGATGCGCCGGTCCTCGTCGAGGGCCACGAAAAAGGCGGGCGAGGCGTCCAGCACGGAACGGGAGAAGTCCCGTTCGGCCCGCAGTGCATCATTGATTTCGCGCAGGCGGCGGGTGTGCTGGTTCACCTGGCGTTTGAGCAGGCGGCTGTAGAGGATCAGGCTGCCCAGCAGCAGGGCGAGGATGCCTGCCGGCAGGCCGGCCCGGAACCAATCGGGGATCTTCCCCACCGACTCGCTGCGCATCCACTTCTGGGTGATCCGAGAAAGCTCGTCGGCGTCCAGGCGGTTGATGGCGGCATTGACCTCGGAGAGCAGGGCAGTCTCTCCCCTGGCCACAGCGATACGCAGCTGGCGGGCATAGAGCACCTCCAGCACGCGGAACCTCTCCGGGCTGGCGTGGCGGTCGAGCAGATACATGCCGACCGGATAGTCCGCCGCGAAGGCCCCGATCTCGCCGCCGGCAGCCGCGCGCACCAGGAGGTCGTTGTTCTCGTAGGTTTTCAGTTTGAGGCCGGGGTGATTTTCCCGAAGGAATTCCTCCTCGAACCCGCCCCGCGTCACCCCGACCACGGTACCGCTCAGATCCGCCGCCTCCAGTGCCGGAAGGGCGGCGGCGGCGAACAGGGCCGCGCGCAGCGGAAAGATCTCCACGCCGAAATCCAGAAAGGTCTCCCGTTCCGGGGAGCTGAAGAGGCCGCCGTGCACATGGGCGCGGCCGTCGCGTACCTGCACCAGGCTGTCGTCCCAGTCGGTCAGGGCGAAGGTCACCGGCCGCTCCATGGTCGCGCCGATGAGCTGCCAGAAATCGATCAGCAGCCCGCGCGGCTCGCCGTTGTCGTCCCGGTAGGCAAAGGGGGGCCATGCGTGATCCTGGGAGACGATGAGGGGTTCGACGTCATTGCCGACGACGGGCGCCGTAGCGGCGGGTGCCAGCCCGACAATGAGTGCGATCACCAGACCGGCCGCGCATCGGCCGGAGCGGACTGTTCTTCGGAAACGGGCTGTTGGGGTCATCATGTCGGGGAGAAGACGATTCGGGGCGGTCCGGGTCCCGGGTCAGGCGGACGTTCCATGGGCGTGAGCATACCGATAAATGTGATGCCCGTCACAAAAACCGGGACAGGAGGGTGGTTGGAACGGACAGGTGGTGAGAAATGCGGCGAAGCGAATATCGCCGCTCCGGCTGGGACGATTCAAGACCGGTGACACGAGGCTCACGGCGCCCTGGCAGGGTCGGCGGGGGCCAGTCAGCCGGCGCGCGTGCCGAAGCCGGATTGTCGATGCAGGACACTGGTGCGGCCGCCGGGCATCCCGGGTGTCGCGGCGGATGAGTCCGGGTCAGCGGGCGCCGAGCCGGGCCAGGGCCCAGCCCGCATGTTCGCGGACCAGGGCCGAAGGGTGATCCATTCTCGATTCCAGAACCGCGATGGCGTCACGGCCGGGCTCGCCGTTGCCCAGTGCCACGGCCAGATTGCGCAGCCAGCGTTCATGGCCGATGCGCCGGATGGCGCTCCCCTCGGTCCGGGCAAGAAAGGTGGGCTTGTCCCAGGATAACAGTGCCACAAGGGAGGGCGCGTCCAGACCATGGCGCGCCCGGAAATCCGGTTCGGCACTCACCTTCGCGAAGCGGTTCCAGGGGCACACCAGCTGGCAATCGTCGCAGCCGTAGATGCGGTTGCCGATCAGGGGACGCAGGGGTTCCGGGATCGATCCCGGGAGTTCGATGGTGAGGTAGGAGATGCACAGCCGGGCATCCAGCTCGTAAGGTGCCACGATGGCCCGCGTGGGGCAGGCGTCAATACAGGCGGTGCAGGTGCCGCAATGGGCCTCGCCCGGCGGGTCCGCCGGCAGGGGCAGGTCGGTGTACAACTCGCCCAGAAAGAACCAGGAGCCCGCCTCCCGGGAAAGCACGTTCGTGTGCTTGCCGATCCAGCCCAGCCCGGCCTTCTCCGCCAGGGCCTTTTCCAGCACGGGTGCGCTGTCCACAAACGCCCGGTAGCCGAACGGTCCGATGTCCGCCTCGATGCGCGAGGCCAGTTTCTGCAGCCGCTGGCGCATGAGCTTGTGATAGTCCCGCCCGAGGGCATAGCGGGAGATGAATCCCAGGGATGCGTTGGCCATGACCGACCATGAATCCCGGGCCCCGGGGGGTTCATAGTCCATGCGTACCGAGATCACCCGCAATGTGCCGGGGCGTAACTCGCCCGGCCGCGAGCGCATTGTCCCGTGGCGCGCCATGTATTCCATGTCCCCGTGACGCCCGGCCGCCAGCCAGGCCAGGAGACGGGCCTCGTGTTCATCCAGCGCCGTATCGCTGATCCCCACCTGCTGGAAGCCCAGTTCCCGGCCCCAGGTCCTGATCCGTTCCGCCAGGGCCCGGGCTTCGGCATTGGAGAGTGTCTGAGACATGGTCGTAGCCTACGTGGATGAGCCGTCTGTACAAAGGGGGCTCGCAAACGAAAGCCTGTTGAAGGTCACAAGCGGGAACGCAATGGGCGCCAGGGAATGCGCGAAGGACGTGATGAAAATCTCCTGATAAAGACCCTTGCGCCTCCTTCGCGTACCTGGCGGTTCGCTTTGAGAGTGCCGGCCGACGTTCATTTGTTGAACTCTTGCGAGGATAATGCATCCATGTACCGCTCATTGCCCGCAGAACTCTACACCGCCGCGCAGGTGCGTGAACTGGACCGTCGTGCCATTCAGGATCACGGCATCCCCGGCTATACGCTCATGGTGCGCGCCGGGCAGGCGGCCCTGGATGTCCTGCGCGCCCGTTGGCCCGACGCACGGCGCCTGGGCGTGTTGTGCGGGCCGGGCAACAACGGCGGCGACGGCTATGTGATCGCCCGGCTTGCCCGTGCGGCGGGGCTGGACGCCTGGCTGCTGGAAGCCGCGGATCCGGCGCGGATCCGGGGGGATGCCGCACAGGCCAGGGCCGACTGGATGAAGGCCGGTGGCACCTGTCTCACCGGCACGGATGCCTGGCCGGCGGCCGACGTGCTGGTGGACGCCCTGCTGGGCACGGGGCTGGACCGGGACGTGGAGGGACCCATGGCCGGGCTGATCGATGCGGTCAACGCCGCCGGTCTGCCCGTGCTGGCCGTGGACATCCCCTCGGGGCTGCATGCCGATACCGGTGCCATCATGGGCCGCGCGGTGCATGCCGATCTGACCGTCAGTTTCATCGGCCTGAAGACCGGGTTGTTCACGGGCGAGGGCCCCGCCCGGTGCGGGCGGGTGTCCTTCGATGCACTCGCGGTTCCGCCGGAGGTCTGCAGTGGTCTGGCGCCGGCCGCCACGCGCCTGGATGCCGCCTGTATCGACCGGCTGGGGTGCCGGGGGCGGAGTGCCCACAAGGGGGATTTCGGCCATGTGCTGGTGGTGGGCGGCGACCGGGGCATGCCCGGGGCCGTGCGCATGGCCGGCGAGGCCGCCGCCCGTACGGGGGCCGGGCTGGTATCCGTGGCCACCCGTCCGGAACATGCGGCCCTGCTGCCCATGTCCCGGCCGGAACTGATGGCCCACGGTGTGGCCGGTCCCGGTGATCTGTCCCCGTTGCTTGCCCGTGCCACCGTGCTGGCGGCCGGCCCCGGGCTCGGCCGGGGTGACTGGGGCCGCGACCTGCTCGCACGATTGCTGGAAAGCGGGCTGCCCATGGTGGTGGATGCCGATGCCCTGAACCTGCTGGCGGCGGAACCGGTTCATCGGGAGAACTGGGTGCTCACGCCCCACCCCGGGGAGGCCGCGCGTCTGCTGGGGTGTGATGCGGCAGCCGTTCAGGCGGACCGCCCGGGCGCCGCCCTGCGCATTCGCCAGTCTTACGGCGGCGTATGCGTGCTCAAGGGGGCCGGCACCGTGATCTGCGACGGGCAGGGTGTGGCCATCTGCACCGGCGGCAATCCGGGCATGGCGAGTGGCGGCATGGGCGACGTGCTCACCGGCGTGATTGCCGGTCTGATCGCCCAGGGGTTCCCGCCGTGGGAGGCGGCGCGCCTGGGGGTGTGTATCCATGCGCAGGCTGCGGACCGGGCCGCCGGGGCCGGGGAACGGGGATTGCTGGCCCTGGACGTGATCGCCGAGCTGCGCGCCGTGGTGAACCCGTGAGCGCGGAAGGCGTCGATCTGTATCTGGCCGACGAGCCGGCCACCCTGGCCCTGGGGGCCGACCTCGCCCGGAGTTGCCCGGACGGGGTGAGGGTGGTGCATCTCACCGGCGATCTGGGCGCCGGCAAGACCACGCTGGTGCGCGGCTGGCTCCGTGCCCTGGGGCATTCAGGCGCTGTTAAGAGTCCCACCTATACCCTGGTGGAAAGCTACGAGCCCGCCGCACGGACCGTGCATCATTTCGACCTGTACCGGCTCACCGACCCCGAGGAACTGGATTATCTGGGACTGGACGGTTATTTCGACGGCCGCGCCCTGTGCCTCGTGGAGTGGCCCGAACGGGGTGCCGGGATGCTCCAGGCGCCGGACCTGATCATCCGGCTGCGGGTGGACGAACCGGGTCGGCGGGCCCATTTGCAGCCCCTGTCGGACATCGGGCGGGCATGGGTGCGGACATTATCTGATAAACGGCAATAAAAAATTCCGCTATCCGCATGGATTTATTGAAAAACCAGGCTTGCATTTCCTGTCAATTTGGCCAAACTTATGAATCATCAGGCCAGAAGCCTTGGGGAGTCCGTCTTGAGCCAGTCGCCCGGCGATCGTCTGCGACGCCAGTTTCTGCGCAGCGCCATGCGCGCCTGCGGCGCCACGGCCGCCTCGCTGCTGCTGCCCGGTGCCTTGTGGGCCGCCGGCCGCCAGCGGGTGGAGCGGGTACGGCTGTCCGCCCACGAGGGGCAGACCCGGCTCGTGTTCGATCTCTCCGGGCCGGTGGAGCACAGCCTGTTCACCCTGACCGACCCGCATCGGGTGGTCATCGATATCCAGGGGGCGGGGACGCGCGAACTGTCCGTACCCTCCGTCGCGAATTCCCACGTCTCCGGTCTGCGCTATGCCACCCGCAACGACCGCGACCTGCGGGTGGTGCTGGACCTGCGGGAACAGGCGGTGCCGAGAAGTTTCGTGTTGCGTCCGGCCGACGGGGCGGGACACCGGCTGGTGGTGGATCTGCAGCGCCGGGGCGGCGGTCCCGGCCAGGCGCCCCGGACCGTGCGTTCCGCCGAACAGCCCGGCGAGCGTCTTCGGGAAGTGGTGGTGGCCATCGATGCGGGACACGGCGGACGGGATCCGGGCGCCGTGGGTCCGGGGGGGACTTACGAGAAGGACGTGGTGCTGGCCATCGCCCGGCGGCTTGAGCGGCTGGTGAGGCAGGAGCCCGGCATGACGCCGGTGATGGTGCGTACCGGGGACTACTTCCTGCCCCTTCGCGAGCGTATCCGCCGGGCCCGGGATCAGCGGGCCGACCTGTTCCTGTCCATCCATGCGGATGCGGCGCCGGATCGGCGCGTACAGGGCTCGTCCGTATACATCCTCTCCCAGGGCGGCGCGAGCAGCGAAGCCGCCCGGTGGCTGGCGGAGCGGGAGAATGCGGCCGACCTGGTGGGCGGCGTGAAGCTGGACGACAAGGACGACGTCCTGGCCTCGGTGCTGCTGGATCTCTCCCAGACCGGCACCATCGAGGCGAGCGCCACCCTGGCCGATGCCCTGATCGGCGATCTGCACCGGGTGGGCAAGGTGCGCAGCCGCCGCGTCGAGCGGGCCGGGTTTGCCGTGCTCACCTCTCCGGACATCCCGTCCGTCCTGGTGGAGGCGGCCTACATCTCCAATCCGGACGAGGAGCGCAAGCTGCGCACCAGCGCCTTTCAGCAGTCCCTGGCCGAAGCGCTGATGACCGGCCTGCGCTCCTACTTCGACGACCATGCGCCGCCTGGCACCCATCTGGCCGAGGCGCGCCGTGGCCGCCACGTGATCCGAAGCGGCGAGACGCTCTCCGGCATCGCCAGCCGCTATCGGGTGTCCGTCAATGAACTGCGCCAGCGCAACAACCTCTCCAGCGACCGCATCCGCGTCGGCCAGGAGCTGGTGATCCCGAGAAGAGACAGTTAGAAGTACGAAGTGTGAATTGGGAAGTGGGAAGGGTGAATTGGGAAGTGCGAATCTGCCGTGGTTCGGGGTGAGTGCGGCGGACCCCGGCGTTTGCGGCTGTCGTTGACGGTGTTGACCGCGACGCAAAGGCGCGAAGA
>SKOF01000080.1 GCA_007120155.1 Thioalkalivibrio sp.
AAGGCACCGGCGCCCTGCAAGGGAGGAGGGGGGGCGATTCAAGATTCAAGATTCAAGATTCAAGATTCAAGATTCAAGATTCAAAGGGGCGGGTGCCCGGCATGGGCCTCGGTGCCGCCTTTGAATCTTGAATCTTGAATCTTGAATCGGGGTCAAAAAAGCCCCGCCTCGGGCGGGGCTCATACGGGAGGCCGTATCGGCCCTCCCGGATACGATTTCCGGTCTTACTCTGCTACGACGTTCGCTGCCTGAGGGCCCTTGGGGCCGTCCTGCACATCGAAACTGACCTTCTGGTTCTCAGCCAGAGTCTTGAACCCGGAACCGCTGATGGCGCTGAAGTGGACGAACACGTCCTTGCCGCCATCATCGGGAGTTATGAAACCGAACCCCTTGGATTCGTTGAACCACTTCACAGTACCAGTTGCCATGGACTCCTACCTCAAAACAAAATATTGAACACTTACCGTTGATGCGCAGGTCTTTGCGGGCCCTTTCGTGACGACAGCCACCGGACTGCCAGCGCACGAGATACCGTACAAACGATCCGCCACCGGTACAACCTACGCAACTTTTCGCCTCTGCGCTACTTTTTTTTCGCGGGTCCGGGGGAACGCCGGCGGCCCCCGGAGGGCCGTTTACGCAGGTGCACAATGCGCCATCGAGGCGGCAATCCACCGTGTCGCACCGCGTGCGCGATGCAATCACCCGCACAGGTGTCGCACGTGGATCACCCGACCCCCCGTGTCCGGCGCGCACGCCTATCTGGCCAACCGGTCCATCCCGCGCTAAGCTCAAATCCATGTCCGGCACCCGGATCCTGTCCACACGCGCGCCATCGGGCGTCACGCTGCAACCCGGCTGGAGAGTCCCGGATTACTCGGGTGACAATGTCGCGAATCTCATGGTGAGTCTCGCACTGGGCCTGTCGGACGGCAGGCAGCCGCCATCCCGTGATTGCCCCCACCTCGACCACCTGTCGCCCGAGGCCGTGCGCGGGCATCGACACGTGCTGCTCATGGTCATCGACGGGCTGGGTGACGCCATGCTCAACGGCCGGGCGCCGTGTCCGACGCTTCGCGCGCACCGCGCGCTCAGCCTGTCCTCGGTCTTCCCCAGCACCACAGCGGCGGGTATCACCTGCTTCCTCACGGGTCAGCCGCCCGCGCGGCACGGCCTGACCGGCTGGCATGTCTATCTTGAACCCCTGGATACCGTCATGGCGGTGCTGCCCGGTCGGCCGCGCGGCGACGGGCCCGCGTATACGGACCTGGACATCACGCCCCGGGAACTGCTCGGCCTCGATTCCCTGTTCGAGCACCTGTCCGTGCCGGTCAGCTGCGTCAGTCCGGCCGCCATCGCCGACTCCCCCTTCAATCGCAGCATGACCCGCGCGGCCCGGTCCCACGTGTACGAGGATCTGGAGGGTTTCTTTGGGCAGACACGGCGCGCGGTGCTGGGGTCGCCCGGATTCACCTACGCGTACTGGCCGGACCTGGATCGCCTGGGCCACCTGCATGGCGCCGACAGCGCGGAGCTGCGCGCGCACCTTGGCGCGCTGGACGCGGGTTTTGCGCAGCTCCTGGAACGGTTGTCCGGCAGTGACACCCTGGTGCTGCTCACCGCCGATCACGGCATGATCGACGCGCCACTGCGCCTCGACCTGGACGCACACCCGGATCTCACCGCCTGCCTTCGCCATCCCCTGTGCGGCGAGCCACGGGTGGCCTTCGCGTACGTGCGCCCCGGGCTCCATGAACGTTTTCGCGAACTGGTCAATGCCCGCTTCGGTTACTGCCTGACCCTGGCGGACAGCCGCGAACTCCTGGATGCCGGATGGTTCGGACCTGGCCCGGCGCACCCCGCGCTGGCGGGACGCGTGGGCGACTACGCGTTGCTCATGCACGACGGCTGGATGGTGTTCGACCGAACCCCGGACGAAGGCCCGCGCCCCATGGTGGCGGTGCACGGCGGTCTGAGCGCCGCGGAACGGCTGGTACCGCTGGTCGCGGTACGTGTCTGATAGAATGGGCGCTCCTGCCCGAGGTTCTCCCTGATGAATGACATCCCCGACATCTACGAAACCGCCGCCACGGAGACCGTGGAGCTGGCCAACCGGCTCGCGGCCGACGCCCCGGATAACCATCCCTGGGACGTCGCCGACGGCCTGCTTGCCGGCGCCGTGCACTACTGGCTCTACAGCCGTCAGCCCTGCGGCGACCCCATGTGCGAGGATTGCGCACCCGTCGCCACCGCCGAACAGCGGGTGGCCGAACTCAAGCGCGTCGTGGAGCAGATGGCCCAGGACAGCGACTACTACCACGCGCCGACGGATGTGAATGTGGGCAGGGCCTGAGGGGCCCTGCAGAGACAAGATACAAGAGGCAAGATACAAGAAACGGCGCACTGGAATTCACTTGTATCTTGCCTCTTGTATCTTGTCTCTGCGCTTTAACAGGCTGTTGAAAAAGCCTCCGGTGGATGCCAGGCAAGGCGGAAAGCGGCGAGAAAGCGCAGTGTACATGCGAGTACATGAGCATTTTGAGCCGCTTTCCAACGCAGCATGGCGCCGCCCGAGGGTTTTTCAACGGCCTGTTAATGCCCTCTTCACCCGCTCGGCAGCCATACCCGTACACGGGTGCCGTCGAGCGGGCCCCGGTCGATCTCGATCCTGCCCTCGTAGGCGGCGACGATGTCGGCCACCACGGCCAGTCCGATGCCCTGACCCGGCACCTGCTCGTCCAGGCGGCCACCGCGGCTGAGGATGGTGGGGACCTGGTCCGGGGGGATGCCGGGACCATTGTCGCAGACCGCGAGTTCCAGGCGTTTGCCGTCCGGCCCCGCCTCCACCCGCACCCGGCTTCCGCCATGCTTCCAGGCGTTGTCCAGCAGGTTGCCCATCATTTCCATGAAGTCGCTCTCGTTGCCGCGAAACTGCAGGTCCCCGGGCACCCGGGACTCGAAATCGACGTCGCGGTCCGGGTAGACCTTGGCGAGCGTCGTGGCCAGGCGTTCGACCAGGGGCTTGACGGGTACCGGCACGGTCAATGCGCTGCGCCCCGAGGTGGCGGCCCGCTGCAACTGGTAGGCGACGATGCGTTCCATGCGCTCAAGCTGCTCCAGGACCTGCGCCCGGTCGATCTCACGGGTATCCAGGGTGCCGCGCAGCACCGCGAGCGGCGTCTTGAGGCTGTGTGCCAGATCGGAGAGCGCATCCCGGTAGCGGGCCAGCTGCGCCCGTTCGTGGCGCACCAGCGCATTGAGGTTGTCGGTCAGGCCCCTCAGTTCCACCGGATAGCGACCCTGAAGGCCCGCCTGGTGGCCCCGTTCCACGGCCCGCAGCTCCCGGGCCACCCGGCGCAGGGGCTTGAGTCCCTGGTACAGGGCGAACGCCTGGGCGGCAAGCAGCAGCACGGCCAGGGCAACGAGCCAGCCCCAGAGGCTTTGCCGGTATCCCGAGATCTGCGCCTCGAAGGCGGCGCGGTCCTCCCTGACGCGAAACTCAAGCGGATGCAGACCTTCGCTCAGCTCCCAGTGCACGGTGAGGCTCACCGAGAAGGGAAGATCGTCGCCCTCCGGGCCGTGGCCCAGGGCCGAGGGCGAGGTCCACAACTGCGTGCCGTCCGGTGCCCGGACCTCCGCCACCAGCCCGGACCCGGGCAGCATGAGTCGCGCCTCGGGCAGGCGTTCGGGCAGCATGACACGGCCGCCCTCATCCACCTCGGTCACGCCCATGAGCAGGTAGAGCTGGGCGTGCAGCCGTTCATCCAGGGCCTGGGCGGCGCTCTCGCGGAAGGCGCGTTCCAGGGCCAGCGCGGTCAGTACGGCGAATACCGCCACCACCACAGCGGCGATGAGCCCCACCCGCAGGCTCAGGGAACTCATGACCCTGCGTCGTCAACCAGGTTGAGCCGGTAGCCCCGGCCGCGCAGGGTCTCGATGGGGGCAAGGGTCCCGTCCGGATCCAGCTTGCGGCGCAGCCGGCCGATGAGCACCTCCAGGACATTGCTGTCCCGGTCGTCATCGTGCGCGTAGAGGTAATCGGTCAGCGTCTGCTTGGAGACCACCCGGCCCGCATGGCGCGCCAGGTATTCCAGCACCCGGTATTCGAACGAGGTCAGCACGACGGGTTCACCATCCCGGGTCACGGTCTGGGCACCGGTGTCCATCACCAGGGGGCCGAGGGTGAGACGCCCGTCGGGACTCCCCGCTGCACGCCTCGCCAGCGCGCGGATTCGGGCCACCAGTTCCTCCATGTGAAACGGCTTGGCCAGGTAATCGTCGGCACCGGCCTCCAGCCCCTCCACCTTCTCCTGCCACTGGCTGCGGGCGGTGAGAATGAGCACCGGCACCCGCCCGCCCCCGGCGCGCAGCCGGCGGATGACCTCGAGTCCCGGGAGGCGCGGCAGACCGAGATCCACCACCGCCACGTCCACGGGATACTCGGTGAGCCGGAACAGGCCATCTTCACCGTCGGCGCTGGTATCCACCATCCAGCCCTCGGATTCCAGGCGCTCACGGAGCTGCTCGCGCAGCGGAGCCTCGTCCTCGATCACCACGACGCGCATTACAGCCACTCCCCCGTACGCCCGTCCACGCGGATGGTGCGCACGCGCTGATTGTCGGTGAGTACGCGGATGTGATGCACCGGCACGCCGTTCTCCATCCGGGTCTCTGCCGACAGCACCCGGCCGCCGGTGCGCCGCTGTACTTGGGCCACCGCCTGATTCAGGGAGACCCCATTGGCCTGAGCCAGCTCGGGAAACGCCCCGCCGGGAAGCAGCGGCGCGGCCATGGCCGTGACAGGGGTCATCGGGACGCCCAGCCCCAGCAGCAGGACCAGCAGCCCCCCTGTTGCCGCGATCCGGCAACGGCGGGCGGGGCGAGGAGGCGGTAGCGTGACATGCATCGGCATAGCGTCCCAGTGTACCGCCTCCGGCCCGTCAGGAAAGCACCAGCCGGCGCGGGACTCAATCAGCAGGGTCCACCGCCACCCTCACCCGGACCGTGTCGCCCGGATCGTAGGCCATGGTGCGGGTGTACTCCTGCCCGCGATAGCGGTAGGTCACGCGATAGCCGGCATGGCGTTCTTCCTCGTAGAAACGCTCCACCGTCCGGCAATGCTGCTCATGGGTCGTGTAGACCCGGGTCTGCTGGCGGCTACGGGCCATGTCGCTGCCGATCATGGCGCCGGCCACGGTGCCCACCGCGGTGGCCGTGCGACGACCATTGCCCTTGCCGATCTGGTTGCCCAGCACGCCGCCGATGATGGTGCCGGTGAGCGTGTACATGCCGGTGTCGGGGCCCGTCTGCTGAACGTGCCGTACCGGTTCCGTCCAGCACTCCTGGCCGGGTGCGGCCACCCGCACCACCTCGATGACCGGCCGCACGTCCACCACCCGGGCCTGGTCGTAGAACACGCCGGACGGACGATCATAGGCTTGGGCGGCACCGCCCATGGCCATGCCGGCCAGCGTCAGGGAAAGCACCGTGAGTCGCAGTTTCATGACAGTTTCTCCTCCACCTGGCGGGTCTTGCAGCGCCCAGGGTGCGCCGGGCGCCCTGAACGCAGCCTGAACCCGTGGACGGCGATGCCCGGTCTCAGAACCGCGTCCGGTAGCGGATGCTGAAGTCCAGCGTGCTGTGACCGGCCGGTCCGTGATAGACGGTGCCCGGGGCCCGGTATGCCGGTGCGCTGTATACCGGAACCCGGTACACCGGAGCCGGATAGACGACCACCGGTTGCCGATAGCCCTTGTAGTGGCGCACGTGATGGCGGGGGGCATGCTTCTGGCGATAGCCGTGGGCCGGGGCCCAGGCCGGCGGCCCACCGCGCACATGGGTGGTACTGTAGGTGATGGTGGTGACGCTGCCCGGGACGACGTGGCCGTAATGTCCCGCCAGGGCCGTGCCCGGAAGCAGCAGGGCGGCGCCCAGTACGCCGGCGCCCAACCGGAAGACGGATTTGCGCATGACGGCTTCTCCTCTCGCTTGCGGGCACCCTGCCCGCCAGTGTCAGACTGCCTGCCCGCCACTGAACCGGGACTGAACGGGGACCGGGGAATGAGCCGCGGAGAAGCCCCGGAATGTGTCCTTTCTCCAAATATTGCGTATACAAGGATCATGGACCGGCTCGGCCTTTACTTCCTGCTGTTCATCGGCGCCTTTGTTGCGTCGCAGTTCTGGCTGGTCTGGCGCACCCGCAACCAGCGGGGCCGGAGTGCCCCGCGCCTGGATGACGTGGTGAACGCGAAGCTGCTGGAGCAGCCCCGGCTGATCCTCTATTTCTGGCGGCCCGGCTGCCATGTCTGCGGGACCACCTCCATGGTCATCAACCCGTTGCTGGACACCCGCAAGGACATCGTCAAGATCAATGCCCTGGAAGAACGGGCACTGGCCCGGCGCTTTGGCATCCTGGGAACGCCCACCCTGGTGGTGATCAGCGAGGGCCGGATCGAGCGGGTACTGACGGGTTCACGCAACGAGCAGCAGATCCGCGATCTGGTGGGGGCCTGGGGCGAGGATACGGACGATGCGGGCGGCGGGGGTCAGGCACGTATGTAGCGGGACAGCCCCGATGGGGCACCCTCCTCCTGACAGGCCGGGGACCTGTCAGCGCGGCCTGTTTCCTGTATCTTTTCGCTCCCGGCCTTCCACTGGCGCGTTTGCCCATGCCCGTTCCACCCGATGACACCGCCGCCGGACTGCGTGCCCGGCTCACCGCCGAGACCGGGCCCGTCACGTGGCCCGAACTGGAGCGCCACTTCGCCCGGGGGCGCGTGGTGCACGTGGCACCGGAACTGGACCTGGTGGAGGTGGCGGCGCGCATGGTGGAGGACGATCGCGACACCGTGAGCGCGTGGATGGACGCAGGTCAGCTCGGCCCCGCCACCGACCGACAGGCCCGGGACTGGCAGGCGCGCACCCCCCGGTTCCGGGCCGTGGTGGCCGCGCCCTGGGTGCTGGTTCAGGAGGACACTGAAGAATGACCGCCCCGTCGGCAGCGCGGTGATCTATGCTAACGGTCATGCCCCGGCTACCCGACGGCACGGGGGCCGTGCAGGAACGGCCTTGATCAAGCCCCGGAGGTGCACATGCTGGAGATGAATCCCGACATCGTCTGCGCCGTTATCAGCCGCGCAAGAGAGTTCCACGCCAAGGAGGAGGTGGTGATCCCGGAGGAGCCGGGTAATCCGGGGGACGACTGGGCCATGCAGGTGCTCGCCGACCACGCGGACGATATGACCTTCCTGGACCTGAAGACCCAGATCGACGATCTGGACCCGGAACAGCAGGTGCAGCTGGTCGCGCTCATGTGGCTGGGCCGGGGCGATTACGAAGCGGACGAGTGGGACATGGCCGTGGAGGACGCCAAGGACAACTGGACCCCCAACACCGCCGACTACCTCATCGCCACGCCGATGGTCTCCGACTACCTCACCGAGGGCCTTGATCTGCTGGGCTACAGCTGCGACGAATAGCGCCTTGCGGTCGAATGCCGTGCACGCTCACTCCCCCATCTGCAGCAACGTCCCCCGCCGCCGCGCGGATTGGAACGACCACAGGAAGAGCACCACCCCCGATCCGATGTACAGGGCGTTGAGCGCCAGCGCGGCGAGGAAATGGCCCGTATCGAAGGCGCCGTGGATGAGCGCCGCCCGCATCCCCTCGAACACGTGGGCCGACGGCAGGGCCAGCGCCGCGGGCTGCAGCCAGCCGGGCAGCGTGTCCACGGGATAGTAGATCCCGGACAGCGGGGCCAGGGCGAACACGCCCACCCACGCCAGGCTCTCCGCGCCCATGCCGAGGCGCAGCACCAGTGCACTGATCATCAGTCCCAGCGCCCAGCCCATCACCAGCAGCTGGGTGAAAAAGGCCAGCAGCGGCAGCCCCATGTCGAAGATGGAATAGTGATACAGCGGTATGGCCAGCAGCGCCGCAGTGATCACACCGATCAGCGTACGCACCAGGCTGATGCCCAGCAACGAGATCACCAGCTCCCAGGGCCTCAGCGGGCTCACGAACAGGTGTCCCAGATTGCGCGAATACATCTCCTCGTAGAAGGGCAGCGTCACCCCCAGTTGCGCCCGGAACAGCACGTCCCAGAGCAGCACCGCCGCAATCAGAATCCCGGCCGCCTGCGCCACCCACTCGCTGTGGCCCGTGAAAAACTGCGTGATGAACCCCCACAGGATCATCTGCACCGTGGGCCAGTAGGCCAGCTCCAGGATGCGCGGCCAGGACCCGCGCAACAGGTAGAGGTAGCGCAGGATCATGGCGTGGATGCGTATGGGGGAGATGGCAGTCATGGAGGTGATCGGGTCAACGGGCGCGATGGGCGCCGAACCGATTGTACGGCGTACTCCCGGCATGCGGCGAGAAGCAGGGCCTGCAGTGCCCGTTTCCCCGGGAGGACGGCCTTCCCGCCGTTCACCGGATAAGGACGCGGTATCGGTCGGGCTGTCCGGGATTTCGAACCACGGGTCCGGGGGTTGATGGCCGGTACCGTGCGGTTGCGCCAGGGCACTCGGCCGGATGGGTGCGGTCCAACCCGGTATTCCCGACAGGCACCGGAACTCCGCCATGAAACGACTCGCAACCGCCCTGTGTCTGGTGGCGGTAGCCGCGCTGACGGGCACGGCCGCCGCCGGACTGCGCTGTGACGGGGGACTGATCTCTGCGGGGGACCGGCGTTTCGACGTGCGGGCGGCCTGCGGCGAACCGGACCTCCGGGTGCCGGTGCGCGAGCTCCTGTTCGGCACGTACATGGTCCTGCCCTACGAGGAGGTGTGGTTCTACAATTTCGGGCGCCGACGGTTCATCCAGGAGTTGCGCTTCCGCGCCTCTCGGCTGGCGTCGGTGCAATCCCACGGCTACGGCTTCAATCCGGATGCGCCCGGCCGATGTACGCCCCATGCCCTGCGCCAGGGGATGACACTCCTGGAGCTGCATGCGCGCTGCGGTGACCCGGATGACAGGGAAATGCGGGTGCGATGGATTCGCACGTTCCCCGAAGCCCCCGGTCACGGGAGCCTGGCCCTGGAACAGGAATGGCTCTACAACTTCGGCCCCCGGGATTTCTACCGGGTCGTCACGCTGGTCGACGGCCGGATCACGCGGGTCGAACGCGGCAGGCGGGGGCATTAACCCGCATATCTCACCGGACCCGCAAATACGAACAGGGATTCAATCACACCGATACGCAGGGCCTGACCCCGGCTCAAAACCGATGGCGCAGTCCCGCGGTCACGAAGTTGGAGCCGGCGGACTCGCTGACCACGTCGAACATCCCGGATCGATGGTGAATGCGGACGAATCCTTCCCAGGATGCGTTCCGCGGACCGGGGGGTGCCAGGGCGAGCTCTCCCACCATGAACACGAGCCCGCGACTCGCGGGGCGGTCCGGGCGCTCCTCGATCGGCGGACGATCCAACGCAAACGAGGGCCCCAAGCCGTAGGCAAGCGACGTGTCCACGATCCGGTCCCAGGGAAAGGTGTTCCAGCGCAGACTCGCCGCGGCATTCACTTCGAAGTGCGCCTGCATGCCCCGGTGCCGGGCCACGTTCACCTCACCCTCCAGGTGCAGGTGCCGGTTGAACCGGTGCATGATCCGGGAAACTCCGATGGCGCCCAGATGCGTATTCCGGAGATCGGTCTGCAGCTGGAGAATCTCGACGAAACGGGTGGCGCTCCATTGGCCCCCATAGAAAAAAACGGCCCGGTCCCGGCGGGCACTTCCGGCGGCGCCACGGCGCGTGTCATCCGCCCGCGGCCCGGATGCGTGATCCGCACCCCGGCGCGTCATTTGACCGGGGTCGTCGGACGGCGGGTGGGCACCCTTCCCGACGGCAACGGCCGGGCACGCCATCAGTGCGCCGAGCAGGGCGGCGCACATGGACGCAGGGCGCGGTGAGATTGCGCGGCCCATGCTCACAACCGGGTATTCTAGCCCGGATATCCGGGTGTGGGATGGGAACCGGAGTGGTAGTAGGCTGTAGAAACGCCACGCGGTGGAGCGCCGGGGGCCCGGGCCGGTCTGAAACAGCCGGGCAGCCGGACGACCGGCGTCCGCGCCGCAGTACGCACATCGACCCCGGGGACGACCCTGCCCATGCCGAGGATCGCTCGTCATCTCCTGTTCGCCGCCGGTGTCGTTCTCGCCCTGGCGGGCCTGCTGACGCTGCTTGCCTGGGCGTTGGTGGATTCGGAATCCGTCCGGCAACGGATCGACAACACCGCGTCCCGGGCCGCGGGAATGGAGGTGAGGGTGGATGGACCGGTTGGAATCCGGGTGTTTCCCGCCCCGGAGTTTCGCCTCCAGGATCTCCGCATACGCAACGGCGGGAGCGAATGGCTGGGCGCCCCCCGCGCGAATCTGCGGGTCCGGATCCTGCCGCTGCTGAGTGGCCGGGTCGAGGTGGGAGGTATCGACCTCGTGGAACCGGAACTGCGGCTGGTGCGGGATTCCGACGGGGCCTTCAACTTCATCGCGGCCCGCCCGGCGGAAGGCTCCGGCGAAAGGCAGCCGTTCGCGATCCGGCATTTTCGAGCCCGGGCAGCCACCATGGCCTTCACCGATCAGGCCTCCGGGGAACACATCGAGGCTGAAGGCTGCGACCTGACGGGGCGGGACCTCGAGTGGCGCCCCGCGCAATCGTCGCCCGCCATCGATCTGCCCGACTTTCAGGCCGATCTGGCCTGCCGAAGCGTCACCTACGGGGCGCTGGAGCTCTCCGGGTTGCAGGCACGGATATCCGCCCGGGACCGGCGGCTCGAGATCAACCCGTTGACCGGACAGGTGTTCGATGGCCGGTTGAACGCCCGGCTGGAAAGCGATCTTTCCGGGTCCTCCCCGGCCCACGCCCTCGGACTGGAGCTCGCCGGGTTCCGCGTCGAGCGATTCTTCGAGACCTTTCAGCCGGGGCATGCCGTTGAGGGTTCGGCCACGTTCGTCGCGCAGCTGAGCTTCTCGGGAAGGTTGCCCTCGGAGATGGTGGCAGACCTGAACGGCCAAGCAGGCCTTTTCGGCACAGAACTCGTGCTGCACGGACAGGATCTGGACGAACAGCTGTCCCGCTACGCCTCCACGCAACGGTTCAACCTGGTGGACACCGCCGCCCTCTTCGTGGCCGGCCCGGCCGGTCTGGCGATTACCCGGGGCTACGGCTTCGCGAGCCTTTTCGGCGAAACCGATGACCGGACCCCCATACGGGAACTGGTTTCGGAGTGGGATGTGGCGGGCGGCGTGGCGACCGCCCGGGACGTTGCCCTGGCAACGGCAGAGAACCGGATCGCGCTGGACGGAGGACTGGACTTTGTCAACCTGCAGTTCCGGGACATGCGGGTGGCGGTGATCGACCCCGAGGGCTGCGCCCTCGTGGAACAGCGCATCCAGGGCGGGTTCCATGACCCGAAAATCGAGGAGCCCGATGTACTGGTCACCCTGGTCGCCCCGTTTGTCGATCTGCTGGAACGGGGGATCGCGCTGTTCACCGACTCCCCATGCGATCCGTTCTACACCGGCCGGGTTGCGCACCCGTGATGCGCGGGAAGCGGGTTGCGCCCCGTCACACGTTGTCACGGGTGCGATAGTATCGGGACACACGTTCCATTCCGGAGCCTGCCGTGAAACTTCTTGCGCGAATCTTCCTCGCCGGCCTCGTCGCGATCCTGCCCGTCGCGGTGACCATGGTCCTGCTGTGGTGGCTGGGCAGCACGGCCGAGTGGGCCCTGGGCGGACTGTTGCAGGCGATCCTGCCGGAGCGGCTGTACTTCCCGGGTTTGGGGATCCTGGCGGGCATCGCCCTGATCCTTGCCCTGGGCATCCTGCTGCGCGCCTACGCGGTGCGCTGGCTGTTCGACTGGATGGGGCGCCTGATGGAGCGCATACCGGTGGTCAAGACCATCCACGGCACGGTGCGCGATGTCACCAGGCTGCTCTCCGGCGACATCCGGGAACGGTTCGGCCAGGCCGTGGTGGTTACGCTGCCCGGGACCAACTTCAGGCTGGTGGGCTTCGTCACCCGCGAGGACTTCGAGGGGCTTCCTGACAACCTGGGCGGCGAGGACACCGTGGCGGTCTACATGCCCATGAGCTACCAGATCGGCGGCTATACCCTCATGCTCCCGCGCGAGCGTATCGAACCGCTGGACCTGTCACTCGAGGATGCCATGCGCTACACGCTGACCGCCGGGGTCTCGGCTCGCAAAGACAACGACAAGCCCTGACACCGGCTCGGGCAGGGCCCGGACACCGGATGGGCTACTGCCGCGAGACGGCATATCCGCGTGCCTCCAGCAGATCCAGCACGTTGTCGGGACCCACCAGATGGGCGGCACCGACGACCACGAACGCGCTGCCCTGCGTGGTGAGCAGGTCCCCGATGGTCCCGGCCCAGCGCCGGTTCCGGGCGGCGATCAACACTTCGTGAGACTCCGGGAAGTCGGCAAAGGCATCGTGCATGAGCTGCTCCAGCACCTCCATGTCGCCCTTGAGCCAGGCCCCCACCAGCGCGTCCATGTACCCGGGGTCCTCAAGCTGGCCGAGGGTCTGTTCCATCAGGGTCTCGCCGTCGTCTCCCAACCCCTCGATGAGGATGTCCATCTGCTCTTCGATGGTCTCCAGCCCGATCACCGGCTTGCCCGCCGCCGCGGCGCGGCGGCTGAAGTACCGGTCCACACCGGCACCGGGATCGTAGCCGTGACTGGCGGCCCAGAGCTGGGTCAGGACGATGCCGGCCAGCCATGGACGCATCCGCACGAACCCGTCCCTGCCGGCGCCCAGCTCCCCTGCGAGGGCCACCGCGCGTTCGAGGGTCTCCTGGCTGAGTTCCTCGGCAAGGCTTTGCCCGGGTGGATAGAAACCCTTGCGCAGCACGATGGGCGTCGTAACGGCTTCCGCGCCCTGCAGGTCGGCGATCTCGAGCACCAGGATGGCGGCTTCGTCAAAACGCTGCCCGATCTCTGGTCGCATCCACCGGGTGCCGGGCCTGAGCATGTGCACGGAGCCCATGACCACCAGGCCGGCGTCCCCGTCGCGCACTTCCCAGAGCGCCGGTCCCGGCGACTGCGCCTGTGCCGTCCCGGCCATCCAGGCGGACAGGAACAACCCGGCGATGAGCCGGACCATCCATTTCATTTGCATCGGGCAGACCTCCAGATTTCAACCATCCTTTGCCGTGGCCGCGGGCGTGCCGGCGGCCGGCGGCCGGCGGCCGGAGTACGACGTCCGGGACCAGCCGCGGAACCGGGCGGTGTCCGGATCCGGGCCACTTGCACTCGGCACCCCGGGGCGGATCAGTGGGCCGGAGGATGCGCCGGCATGGCGCGGGCCTCTCCGGCATCCGGTCCGCGCATTCGGTCGATGGGGCGCAGGCTGCCCTGAACACCCGCGGCCAGCGTGCCCAGATCGGTTTCAAGACCGCCCAGAAGTTCCTGGCCGTAGGACTCCATCATGGACACGCGCAGTGCATCAACGCCCTGGTGCATGGCCTGTTCCAGTGCCCCGCGGTTGAGCGCCTCGTCGGCCCTGAGCAGGGCCCATTCCGTGCCCAGGGTGATGCCGGTGAACACCACCACGCCACAGCCGATGGCCAGGGGCCCGCTCACGCCGCAAGCCGCAGCGCCGGTGGCCGCCGTGCCACGGCCGCCCAAGCGGGCGGCGGCCCGGGCGCTGGCCACCCGCGCGTTCAGCCGGGCGATGGCGCCCCTGGCCAGCAGGGAGCCGGCACCCAGACCGGCAGCCGCCTGGATGCCGACCCGGTCCGCTTCGAAGATATCCGCCGCATGCGCCTGCACGCGCTGATTGAAGTCGATGGTCGCCTGGCCGGGGGGCAGGGGCTCGTCCCGCCGGTACGGGGCCAGCTCCCGGGCAAGCCAGGCAAGCCACCGGTCCTCGAGCGCCACGAGTTCCCGGCCGTAGAGGTCGGCAACGGCCCGGTCGAGGGCGGCCAGTTCCCCCTGCCAGGCCTCCGTCGGGAACAGATGTTCCGTGACGGCGCCGGTGAGGACATCGGTCCCGTTGCCCCTGAACGGGTTCGGGATGGCGGCGATCAGACGCAGGGTGACGCCGGTCATGGAGTAGTACCAGTCGACAAACCCGGGCACGCGGCCGTGCACCCGGTCGAAAAGCCGATCCAGTTCGCGGTTCACCCCCTGCTCCATGCGCGCCAGGGCCTGCGCCTCGGCGTCGGACAGCCACTCCGGGCGGGATTGCGACAGGCGGGTCAGATGACGTTCCGGGACCAGGTAGACCTGCCGGTCGATCTCAATGCCCACACGCCCGGGCAACAGCCAGCCCCAAGGATCCTGCGCCGCCAGGGTCCACAGCAGCGCGGCCATGGCGACGACGACCGCCACCAGGTACGGAAGGCGGCGGCGGTCGGTGTCAGGTGCCGGATCGTTGAGGTTCGTCGCGGTAGTCATAACCACAGGCTACATGAGAAAGGGCTTCACAAAGGAGCAGATAGGGCCAGATGAACAACCATTCCCGGACCAGCACCACCAGCCATGCAAGGAACTGCAGGGTCATGCCGGGCAGACCATCGAACCAGTGCTGCGCCAGCCAGTGGCGGGCACCGTCCAGCGCGGCCGCGATGGTGAGCAGGTGAGCCAGGAACGGGCTTTGGGCCTCCTGCCGGCCGGCAAAGTGGCGCACGGCCTCATGGAGCGTCACCGTGCCCAGGTCCGGCAGGGGCTGCCACAGGCCCCAGGTCGCCAGCCCCAGCAGCAGCACCGCACCGGAAAGCCGGACAAGGGTTCGCGCGGCGGTCAGCGGCAGGAACTCGGCGCTGGCATGGCGGCGCAGGTACCGCCCGAGGCCGCTCCACGCCATGGCCCACACCGGCACGAACAGGACCAGCACGATCCAGGTGGATGGCGGGACTCCCCGGGCCAGGGAGATCAACAGCGCCAGGGCCAGCACACCCGCCACCAGGGCCTGTCCGAGCAGCATCAGGATGCCGCCCCGCAGCCGGGCATACCAAGGGCTCCCGTCCCTGAGATGAACCCTGAGCCAGGCGAGCCGCGCCATGCGCCGCCGCCAGTAGAGCAGCAGAAGCAGAGGCAGCCAGAGCAGCGTCCAGCCGGCCAGCACCACCCCGGAATTCACCCGGCTCAACAGGCTGCCCATGACCAGCAGCACGGCGATCAGGGCCAGGTTCGCCAGCATGAGCCGCAGCTCATGCCGGCTCAGCAGGCGGTGCAGCCAGCGCGATGGCGGTGAGGTTTCAGGCACCCTTGCTCCACTCACAGGTGTTGGGGCGGGAACATATGCGGCTCGATACCGTGACTGTGACACCGGGCCGCCGCGACCATTTCATCGGGTTCATAATGGCAAGGTCACGTCCTGCGGCCAAATCGGGGGGCGGGGGCGTCGTCGGACCCGCATCTCCCGCCGCCCGCGGGGCGCAAGGCGCGGAAGACATCGCAGGCGTGGCCTACACTCCGTCAAACCGTGAGAGATGGGGGCCGGACTCGGGCCCGGGGAGCCGGTTTCCGGCCTCGCGCCCGGGCCGCCATGCCGTCCGGAGGGTGACCCCGATGAAGTACGAGCTCTTCTACTGGCCTTCGATCCAGGGACGCGGCGAATTCGTTCGCCTGGCGCTGGAAGCGGCAGGGGCCGACTACGTGGATGTGGCCCGCGAGGACATGCAGGCGATGCTGGGCCTGCTGGAGGATCCCGGCCTGGCGCGTCCGCCGTTCGCACCGCCGTTCCTTCGAGCCGGCCGGCGGATCATTGCGCAAACGGCCAATATCCTTCACTTCCTGGGGCCCCGCCTCGGGCTGGCGCCCGAATCCGGGGCCACGCGGCTGTGGCTCCATCAGCTTCAGCTCACGGTCGAGGATCTGCTGGTGGACGTGCACGAGACACACCACCCGGCGGGCGCCGCGCTCTACTATGAGGACCAGATGCCCGAGGCGAAGCGGCGGGCCCTGTACTTCACCATGGAGCGGGGCCCGGAACTGCTCGGATACTTCGAGCGGGTGCTGGCACGAAACACCTCGGGCCGCGGTTACATGGCGGGGCGCTCCCTGACCTACGTGGACCTGTCCATGTTCCAGATCATGGCGGGTCTGCGCTACGCCTTCCCCGCCATGATGACGCGCCTGGACCCGTCCCTCCCCGGGCTCACGGCCCTGCACGAGCGGGTTGCGCGGCACCCGGCGGTTGCCGCCTACCTCCAATCCGACCGGCGCATTGCCTTCAACGAGGACGGCATCTTCCGGCGCTATCCCGAACTGGACGGTTGAGACCGCCGGGTCCGTTCACACCACGGTGTCGGGACGGGTGTCAGAGGGCCGCGGGATCCACGACCATCACCACCTCGTGGATGGCATCCGCGGGCAGCCGGGCGGCGCGGGCATGCTCCACGACCCGCTCCGGATTGTCCGCCTCGTAGATGCAGAAGGTATGCAGCCCGGCATCGGTCTTCACGACGTAGGAACGATCCCACCCCACATCGGGAAACTGCGTTTCGCGCACCTGCTTTGAGAAGGCCGCCGCTTCCTGCAGCTGCGCTTCGCTGACATCGCCGAGCTTTCGTTCAATCACATATCTGGGCATGGTTGCCATCCTCCGTTCTGGTGGGTCAACGATTCAGGACGTCGTCGCGGCCTGTGGCGGCGATGTCCAGGATCTGCCGGATCTTCGGGTCGGGCACGCCAAGCTCTTCGAGGGTGTCACGGAAGTGCCCCATGAACACCTCGTACTCCGCCTCCCTGAGGCCCTGGGAGACGGCCCTCTCGTGCGCCGCGCGCAGGTCGCGGCCGTCGTAATCGGCCGGACCGCCGAAGGCCATGGACAGGAACGCCTTCTGCTTGTGCTTGATACGCTGGACATCGAGCCCGTCAAAGAACCGGCTCACGCGCCGGTCGTCCATGACCTTGTCGTAGAAACGGTCCAGCGCGGTCTGAATGGATTGTTCTCCACCGATCTCCTCATAAAGCGACATGACGATCACCTCCTCTTGGGGGGAACCGGGACACCGGGCCCCGGCGCGTGCCGTGTGATGTGGCGCGGGACACTTCCGGCCCCGCACACAACCATCCTGCCCCCCCGGCGTGTGAAAGGGCGTGTGACGGCGCCCGGCCCTCAGTGAATCCTCTCCTGCAACCGCGGGTTGTCGACGTCGGCGGCCAGCACACGGGCCGCGCGCATGGCCTGGCCGTCGCCCAGGCGATGGCGGTGGAGGCAGGCACGGACTGCGAATTCGCGCATCGCGCCGCGGGTCGCCAGGGATTCCAGTGCGCGGGCCCAGTCGGCTGCCTGTAGCGCATCTCCCACACGGGCAACGTCGGCGAGGCCGTCCAGGATCCAGCCATGCACCCACTGGTAGGGAGAAGCGGGACGCAGGCAGCGATGCCGGGCGTCGACCAGCCAGGTCAGCGCCAGGTCACGATCCCCCCTGCGCGCCTCCAGCACCCCCAGTCCCCGGGCCGCGACACCCTCCCAGCACGGGTCGGCCAGCTGGCAGGCCATGGCGAAGGCGTGTTCGAGCCTGTCACGCGCCGCATCCAGACGCGCCTCCTCGATGTCCACTTCCGCCAGGAGGGCCTCGGGCCAGGGCCGGAAGGCGAGCCAGCGCACGCGCTCCGCGGCCTGCGCCGCCCGCTCCAGGTGAGCTCGGGCATCGGCATACCGCCCGGTCAGCAGGTAGACGCGCCCCAGGAGTGAACAGGACAGGGCGGCCTGGCGCTGCCCCTGGATCCGGCGTGCATGGTCCAGGGATTGTTCCAGTCTCGCGACGGCCTCCGGGTAGTCGGCGGCATCCGAGAAGTCCATGCCGCGCACGCCATGGATAGAGGCAAGTTCGTCATGCCAGCCCTCGGCGGCCGCTTCCGCGCGGTCCAGCCAGACACGGGCGCGTTGGCGCCTGCACGCCTGCACATCGATAAAGGCGATCTCGCGGTAGGCGGTGGCCGCCATCACGCGATCGCCCAGGCGACAGGCGGCGTCGGCCGCCTTGTGCAGCACCGTGGCGGCTTCCTCGTGACCCCGCATGGTGTGCACCAGCGCGCCCCCCAGGGCCAGCCAGACCCGGACCGAGAGCGCATCGTCGCCCGTTACCCGGGCCTGGCGGGCCGCGCCGCGCAGAAGATCGATGCCCGCCTGCGTGGCCCCGGCGGCCAGCGCCGCCTCGCCCGCTTCCAGTTGCGCGCGTGCGGTGGCCACGCCGCCGACCGGCAGCGCCGCGACGGATCCCGAGTCAAGCAGGCCGCGGAGACGTTGTGACGGCTCGGTGCCGAGTTCGCGACGGAACAGATCATCGCAGGCATGCACGTGCGCCGCAGCTGCATCACGATCACCGGCGGCCAACAGACTGCGGACCAGCAGTTCGTGGTGCCCCTCCTCAAACGGATTGGCCGCGACGAGGCGGGCAGCCGTACGCGAGGCCTCGATCCCGTCGTCGGCGGCGAGGCGGAGCAGGGCCTGTTCCCGCAGCGCCCCTTCCACCACCGTGGCGAGGCGCCGGCGTTCCGCCAGCAGCCAGGCCTCGAAGGCAGGGCTCGAGTGCAGGGAGATCGTCTCCAGCAGTTCCCCCCCGGTGATGACCATGGCGGCAAGGTCCTCGGGGGTCGCAGAAAGCAGGCGCAGCACGTCCACCTCGACCCCGCCACCGAGGCGCAGTTCCACCGGGTCACCCCGGAAGGCATCGGGCCGGGCGAAGGCGCGGCGCAACTCCGCCAGGTTCCAGCGCAGGGCGGCGAGCGGGTCCTCGGCTTCGGTAAAGAACAGTTCGGCGAGATGTCGGCGGCCGGGGGCTTCGCGGCGCAGCAGCAGATAGGCGAACAGGGCCCAGGCCTTGGCACCCCGAGGCCCCGGCAGGCGGATCCCGTCCCGCTCGACGTGCGGCGGACCCAGCAGGCGGATCAGTTCGCTCATCCCTGGCCCCTGAGTTTGGAGACCGGTCAACCGAAGCGCCGTGATGCCGGCGCCGGAAAAGCCTGGTACGACAAGGCGAGCCGGCGGCCGGGGCGGCCGGTTCTGCGGTCTTCCTTGATTCCCCTCTGGCCAAGAGTCTAGTTCACCGGACAAGCCCGCCCGCGTGCATCAACTATTTTCGAATATTCCACTATATTGATATATATCAATGTGCCCCGATGCCGGTCCCCGTGAAGATGTGCCGGCACTGCGCCGGCACTGCCCGTCCGACCGCCACCGGCGGAACCGATGCACGATGAATGACCGGCGGAATCCAGGTACATCCATGACGACAGGAGATCTGCAACCCATGAGACGGAGAGCACCCGGTTGGTTCGTGGCATGGCTGCTGCCATCGCTGCTGGCCGTTTCACCGCTCTGGGGCCAGGCCGCGCCCGGGGGTGAGCAGCTCTATACCCGTAATTGTGCAGCCTGCCACGGCTCGGACGGGCGGGGCGGGGTGGGGGTACCCCTGGCCCTGGAGGACTTCCTGGCCAACGTCCCCGACAGCTATCTGTTCGCGACCATCCGCCACGGCCGCCCGGGCCGGGTCATGCCGGCCTTTGACCGCCTGAACGATTCTGAGGTGCAGGCCATCGTCGACTACATCCGCGATTTCGGGCCGCCGGCCCCCGAACTGTCCACGGCCGCGGTCAACGGCGACCCGCGACGGGGCGAGGCACTGTTCGCCACACACTGCGCCAGTTGCCATGGCGCCCGGGGAGAAGGCAGTCCCGGCACGGGGGTGACCTTCTCGCGTCCACGCGACCTGCCCATCCTGGCCCCGGCCCTGAATAATCCCGGCTTCCTCAAGGCCGCCACCGACGCCATGATCAGGCGCACCCTGATACAGGGTCGCGAGGGCACCCCCATGCCTTCCGTAACCGACCTGGGGCTGGAGGAAAGGGACATCGACGACATCGTCAGCTTCGTGCGCAGCTTCGAGGACCGGCCGCCGCCCGTCACCGCGATCCGGCTGGAGGCGGACAGTCCGGTACTCATGTACACGTCCAGTCACGACTTCGAGACCACGCTGGAGAACGTGAAGCGGGCAGCGGCGGGCATGAACTTCCGCATTATCCGCGAACAGTACCTGGACGAGGGCATGGTGGAACCGGGCCGGGAGAATCCGCAGCAGCAGATGATCTATTTCTGCAATTTCCAGCAGATCAACGAGGCGCTTGCCATTGACCCGCGGGTGGGCCTGTTCATGCCTTGCCGGGTGACGGTGGTGGAGCGCGACGGCGTGGTGCAGGTGATGTCCATCAACCCCAAGTACCTGAGCCCGCTGTTCAACAACAGTTATCTCAATCAGCTCTGTGACGAGATGTACGCGTTCTATCGCGACATCCTGGAGGAAGCGACCCTATGAGACGCGCGCTCACCTGGTTCCTGTTGCTTGCCGCATGGCTGGCCGGTGCGCCGCTTGCCGCGTCGGAACTGATCATGGTGCGGTCCACCCAGTCCTTTCCGGAGACCATGCTGGCCGTGCAGAAGGCCATCAGCGACCATGGCTATACCGTATCGAGGGTACAGCGCGTGGACGTCGGTCTCACCGCGAGCGGCTATGAGACCGACCGCTACCGTGTGGTCTTCTTCGGCAGGGCCGAAGAGGTGCAGGCCATCACCGAACGGCACCCGGAGATGATCCCCTATCTGCCCTGGAAGATCGTGCTCTTCGCCGAGGAGGAGGAAACCCTGATGGTCACCTACGATCCCGAGAGTTTTTCGGCCTTCTTCCCCGACGAGGCACTGGCGAGAACCTTTGCCACCTGGCGCGAGGACATTCACCATATCCTGGAGCAGGTCCTGCACGCCGAGTAGCGGCGCCCTCGGCCCGGCCCGACGAAGATCAGGCGGCATGGCGTCCGGAGGGAGGCGCGATGGCCGGAAGAAAATCCACGTACTGGTCGCACCAGGTCACGGAGACCAGCCACGCTCTCGACCTCGAA